>JAMXLJ010000013.1 GCA_024281095.1 Acidimicrobiia bacterium
CCATCAGCACCACGCTCACGAGCGGTGCCGCGCAGTCGATCACGCTCGGCGCCACCGGCCTGCCTTCCGGCGCCACCGCGTCGTTCAACCCGCCGACGATCAGCTCCGGCCAGAGCTCCACGCTGACGATCTCCACCAATAGCGCGACACCGGCCGGATCGTCGACCGTCACGGTCACCGCTACGGGCACGACCGCGACTCATTCCACGTCGGTGACCCTCACGGTCAACGCCCCGGTCACGGGCTCGTCGCCCAAACTGGTGCAGGCCGCCGGCTCGACGTCGGCCACGGTCACGTTCCCGGCACCGACGACCCCCGGGAACCTGCTCGTCCTTTCTGCGTCCCTCTACACGGGTCTGACGAAGCCGATCACCGCGGTGTCCGACGGGAAGAACACGTGGACGAAGATCGGAGCGTTCGCGGTGTCGGGGAAGAACTCCGACGGCGAGATCTGGTACGCCCCGAACGCGGCCTCCGTGACGACCATCACCGTGACCACGGGCGCGAGCCCGATCGCGCTCGCGGCGCAGGAGTTCTCCGGTGTCGCGGCAACCGCGCCGCTCGACGTCTCGATCGGCACGTCCAACACGGGCACGTCCGCAAACTCTGGCTCGGTGACTCCGACGGCAACCAACGACCTCGTCGTCGGGTTCGTCGCCGGACACTCGAACACCCAAGCAATCGCCGTCACGTCCACGGGGTTCACGGTGCAACCGCAGCAGACGGCCGGCAGCGGCTCGACGGTCGCGACCGTCGTGAGCGGCTACCAGGTCCTGACCACCGCGAACCCATTGTCGTTCGCGGGGACGTTCGGGTCCTCGATGAACTGGGCTGCCGCGGTGGTCGCGTTCAAGGCCGGCCCGTGACGTCGCGCGTCCACGAACCGCGCTCTCAAACAGGAATTAGGCGTTGCGTTTCGCCCCGCTTGGGCGTACACCACCAATGAGGGTGCCGCTCTGGCTTGACCGGTAGGGGTTCAGGGCAGGCCACACCGCCGGGTGGCGCCGTCGGGCGTAGGGTGCTGCGCCCGGAGAGCCCCTGCCCCTCCGCGCGGCACCCTACGCCCAACGCTTGCCTCAGTTGTTCGGAGCGCCGACGACGGACCCACCGGTCTGTACCGCGTAGCCGGTGTACGTGCCGCTCCCACCGAGAGCGGGCGCGTCATGCGAATACGCGACGTGCGCGTTCCCAGTGCTGTCGGTGTCGACGCCGAAGTCGTCGAAGAGCTGACGGCCACTGGTGCAGTTGATCCCGCCCTCGCACACGTCGCCGGTGTGCACCGGGACGACGGACTGCGGCGTGCCCCAACCGCCGCTCGTCGCGGTCGGGTTCTGCTGGAAATACACCGACCACGTCATCGCCGGGCCGGTCGCGTCAGTCGTGCCGTAGTACACGAGGTCGACGCCCGCGGCGGTCGCCGCGAGCCACGGGAAGATCGCCCGCTTCAGCGTCGAGCTCACCGGGCCCGAGCACGTCCACGTGACACCATGGTCGCTCGACGACGCCGTGAAGACGTTGGTGTCGTCCGACCACGCCGCCCACACCGTGCCGTTCGGCGCGACCGACACGTTCGGGAAGTTGTGGTCGAGGTTCTTGCCGGGCGCGAGGCTGCACGGGATCGGTCGTGCCGTCCACGTGTACCCGCCGTCGTTCGACACGGCGACCGACATCCGGTCGAAGGTCGAATCGGTCGCCGTCGTCGGGCCGACGTACGACTGGTAGGCCCAGAATCCGCCGACGCCGCTGGTGTCGAGCGGGCTCGTCGTCGTGCCGGCCGCGTTGACGTGATCGATCACGATGTTGCCCAGCTCGTTCGAGGTCGCGGCCGGGTCTGACGATGCGATCGCCTGCGAGATCTGATGGTACGTGGCACCCCCGTTGTCGGAGCGCAGCACGTCGATCTGGCTCGTGGCGATGTCGTGGTAGGTGAGCAGCGACGACTGGGCGCCGTACGCCGCGATCCACTCGCGGTCGTCAAGCGGCAGACCGGCCTGCACCGGCGTCTGGCTGAACGTCGTGCCGTTGTCGGTCGACGTCGCGACGTTCACCGAGCCGAGGTTGAGGCTGGCGACGTAGATGTTGTAGTTGCCCGCCGCGTTCTTCGCGCTGGCGATGGCGACGTCGATGTCGCCGCCCGACGCGCCGAGCCCCGACGTCACGGCGTTGGGCTGACCTCGGTACTCGGGCGCACACGCCGACGCCCCGGCACCGCCGGTCGCTGCGAGCTGCCGCCACAGCACGCTGCCGCCGCCGACTCCGAGCTCCGAGCCGAGGACCAATTCGTTCGCACGCGACACGTGGATGGCCGGCTCACCGGCGGCGTTGGTGCCACACCCGGTCGCGCCGACCGTCTGCGACTGCAGCTCGCCGGTCGCGAAGGTCGGCGCACCGGTTGCCGCCGCGGCCTGCCGGCGCGGGGTTCGGCGGGCCGGGGCCGCGGCCGCGATTCCTGCACCGACCAGCCCGAGAGCAAGAGCGAGCGCGCCTGCGAGCGTGACCCGCCGTCCCCATCGACCGTGACGCATGTGTCCCCCGTTCCTCCGTCTGCCCGTGGGCGCGACGCTTCGACGCCGAAAGCGTCGAAACTTCGCCCTATGTACCCGGGCCGAGCGGCCGCGAAGCGAAAAAGGAACCGGCGTGAAGCGGAAGACGAGCCGTCAGGTCGCGGACAACACGTGCCGCGAGCCATTCGACTCGTTCACTCGCGCGTAGGCCTCATGGATCCGGATCACGACATCGAGCACCCGCAGCAGCGGCAGCCCGGGCCCGTCGGCTTCGATCGCGATGTCGCTGAGGTGGTCACGCAGGACGTGGTCACGAAGACGCTCGCGCAGTCCCTGCCAGAGCCATGCGCTGCTGGGCTGCGTCGGGCGCAGCGCGCCGAGGATGACGTCGTCGACGACAGGAATGAGATGGGGACGCTTCCGGGCCAGAAGCTTGCTCGTGGTGGTCTCGCCCAATCCGTGACGGTCGTGGAGGACGTCCCACAACTCCCACGGCTCCGTCGAGATGGGGAGCGCGTCGTCCCAGATGCGCGCCTCCACCGGGATCCGCGCGAGGAGGCGCGAAACTTCCGCGTCCTCGAGCAGCCACGGGATCTGCGGCGGCGCGATGCGCGCGTCGAGCATCTGGAGGGCGAGCAGGTCCGCGGGGGTGAGCCGATCGGGTGCGGGATCCGGCTCGCCGCGATGGCCGAGGTCGTCGAAGAACCCGCCGGTGGACGGCCCGACACCCCGCAACGCGTCCCCGTGGAAGTAGGCCCGGACCCACACGACGACGTCGGGATGGGCCGCGAACAGACCCGGATCCTCGGCGAGGTACTCCTGCCAGCTCACCACGAAGACGGTACCGGCGCGACCAGGTCAAATGGTGGATGCGACGGTGCGCGACCGCGCGCGGTTCGGCCGGCACCGTGATCGGTGCCGGCCGAACCGAGCGTCGGATGGGTGTTACGCGGTGCGGGTGATGGTGAAGGGGTCGGTACGGGGGTGACGCGCGTCGTGGCCGATGACGACCCGGCCTGCGGCCAGCTTGTGCCCGTCGGCCTTGAACCCGAAGCCCAGGCGCGGGGCACACACCGTCTTGAAGGTGAGCCCGTCGATGTGGCCCGAGTTGACGAACCGGAACGTGAGCCGGTGGTGGTCCTTCGACACCGCGAGCTTGTCGTCCTTCTCGAGCGCGACTCCGTGCACGTCGACGAACCGGCCGCGGGTCTGGATCACACCGGTGACCGCCTTCTTGTCGTCGCCGCGGTGGGTGACGACGAGATGCCAGCCCTCGGTGTCGTGCCAGAGGTACACGCCGCCGTTGTCGCCGGCGTCGAGACCGGCCGGCCGGCCGTTGACCCAGTCGGGCCACTCGTCGTCATGGTTGGCGAGGCAACGTTGTGCGACGACCGGCTTGGGCTTCGACTCGGTTGCGGCCGATGCGGGCCCGGCGACCGCGAGCGTCGAACCCATCACCGTGGCGGCCACCACACCGCTCGTCACGAGGGACTTGATGTTCATTGCAACTGCTCCTGTTTCGGAGGGCTCGGGGGGTGCCCTGTCGAGACAGAAGATCGCCCTCGTTTGTCAGGTGCGTGTGAGCGCGACGCGAGATGTCGCCCAAGGCGGCTAGGGCTCCGGTGGGCTGCTCACTTCGAGTCGGAGCGGTGCGGACACCACCAGACGGAACCGGCCGCGGCCGGACTTCTCGATGCGGACGGGTGCGCCACGTTCGTCGAGACGCCGTTTCAGGAGGATCAGGCGGCTCTCGAGGTTGTCCCGGAACTCCGGCAGCTCCAGCGTCGGGTCGAGCCGCACCTCCTTGTTCGTGAACTCGTCACGACCGTCGTTCGTGTACTGGCGGAGCAGCGACCACAGGATGCGCCCGGCAACACCCTTGATCAGATAGTCGGTGTCGACGAACACGCTTCCGTCGACAGGGAAGAAGCGCACGAGACGCGCGTCGTTCCCGGTAACCGGCGGCCGGGCCGTAGACGTGGTGGAGGGCTCGGCGGCTTCGGCACGTTCCTGCGCAAAGTCGATCTCGACCGCACTCGCGATGATCCCCGCGACGACGGTGAGCAGCGCCTCGTCGGTCTCGTCGAAGGCAACGGGCTCGGTGCTCTCGACGACCAGGACACCGACGAGCTGACCGAGCACCATCGCCGGCACCGCGACCTGACTGTCTGCGCCGGCAAGGCCCGGCACCGGGACCTCGTGCCCCGGGCCGACATGCCCGTGTTCCTCGAACGTGCGCCGCACCGCGCGCGAGTACTTCCCCATCTGACGCAGGCTCCCGAGGCGCATGGCGGCACCGCGCGCCGCGACCATTCCGGTGAGCCCCTCTCCCACGACGACCTCCGAGCCCACGCCCTCCGCGTCGTAGCCCCGGCTCGCGAGCGTGTAGAGCCGCTTTCCCGTCTCGTCGAGGAGGAGCAGCATCGAGTGCTCGTAGCCCAGCAGGTCGGCGAGGCCGTCGAGCGCGGTGCTCACAAGGGTGTCGAGGTCGGGGCAGCGGCTGAGCCGCGCACTGAGCTCGGCAAGTTGAACCGTCGCGGCACCCCGCGCGCGTCGCTCGACGTCGCCGGGAGCCGGTGACGTGCGGGTCTCGAGGGGAATCGCCTCGATGTGGAGCACCCGGTAGACGTCGGCCGCGCGCAGCTTGAACACGTTCTCCATGCCCGTGAGCGCGGCGATCGCGTCGACGTCGCTTCGCAGCTGCTCGAACAACGGGCCGCGGCGCTCGGTGCGTTCGTAGACAATCGTGAGGCGGAACTGGTCGTACGTGGTCGGATCGACGAGCAGCACGCTCGCACGCGGGTTCTCGGCCAGGTTGCGCGAAGTCTTCGAGAAGAACTGGTTCGACACCGCGATCCGCTCGTCGTCCACCATCCGAACGCGCGACAGGTAGGTCACATTCGGCGTGCCGTCGGCTGACGCGGTCGCGATGACCGCGGGAACGACACCTTCGAAGCAGTTCGCGAGGTCGCCGAGCCGGGGCGCCGTCTCCGGGTCGTAGCCGGCTGTCACTGCACTTGCGCCGGCAGCGGCGCGCCGGCACGCGGGCCGGGCGTCTGGTCGAAGAGCGTGTCGACCGCGATCACGCACGCGATGTAGCGACGCGGCACGAGCCGCTCGATCAGATGCCGTGGCGTGCCGTCGGTCGCGTTGATCGCGGTGATCAACTGGTCACAGAACTGCAACGCCCGATCCTCGTCCGCGTCGGTGGCAGGCTCGAACGAGATCGCGCGGCCCTTCAGCTGCACGGACCGCAGCGTCGGCACGTCGGTGCCGGTGACGGCGATCGCTCCACTCCGGGCGAGGTCTTCGAGGATCGGTGCATCCGAGGCGTCGAGCAGCACGCGGACCCGGCTCGGCTCGTCCGGAAGCACCCTGAGCCCCCAGCTTCGCGTCGCGTGGGGCTCACCGTCGGGCCCGACCGTACCGACGATCAGTGAGCAACCCGACTCGAGATGTGCCGCCGTTTCCGGGCTGATCACGGGCGGATCCGTCCTTTCGCAGTTGCGAAGGGAATTCTTAGCGTTCGGCTATGTGCCTTTGAGGAGCGGCCTCGGGCGGATTCCCGGATGATGGTCACGCGGCGATTTGCGGCGAGCCACGAGGGCGAGCCGACGACAGGGAGGACATCTCATGACCGTGACCATGACCGGGCCCCGCACGACGTCCACGTTCGATCTCGTGCCGGTCGATCTGTACCGCGACATCCACAAGGCCATTCGGGCCGAGCTCTTCGGCGTGACGGTCGACGCGGGCCGCACCGATCCGGCCGACCGTGCGGCCCGGGTCGGCGTCGCCGACCGCGTCCACCGTCTCGTGGAGCTCCTCGTCTCGCACGCCGAGCACGAGGACGCGCACGTGCAACCCGCCATCGAGGAGTACCTGCCGGTCGTGGCCGCGCAGATCGTGGCGGACCACGTGGCACTCGACGCGCGACTCGGGCAGCTCGACGCGCGAGCACGGGACGCGGTCGACGCGCCAGTGTCCGAACGCCGCGGTCGCCTGCACGATCTGTACCTCGAGCTGGCGACGTTCACCTCGGCGTATCTCGCCCACCAGGACGTCGAGGAACGCGTCGTGATGCCCGCACTCGAGGTCGCGCTCGGTGCCGGGCCGCTCATGGGCATTCACGAGGCCATCGTCGGAAGCATCCCGCCCGACGAGATGGCGCGCAGTCTCGCCATCATGATTCCCGCCATGAACATCGACGACCGCTCCGAGCTCCTCGGGGGGATCCGTGCGGGAGCGCCGGCGGAGGTGTTCGGCGGCGTGTGGGCCCTCGCGGGCACGGTGCTCTCCGACGCCGACCGCGGCGCGCTGGCGACACGCCTCGGCATCGACTGACCTCCGACATGAGTCAGTTGGGACGATTTTCCGCCGGTGCAAGCGGGAAATCGTCCCAACTGCGCGTTCAGGGTCAGCGCGACGACACAGAGACGTCGAAGGGCGCCGGCGCGATGGACATCGCGCGCGTCAGCACGTCGTCGACCGTGACCGGTGCGAACGTGAACGCGGCCAACAGACGCTCCGCCAGCGCGTCGAGCTCGGCCGGTTCGGCCTCGGCGGCATTGCTCGAGGGCTCGCCCAACCACCGGCGCCGAAGCGACTCGGTACGGGCCAGGCGATCGGCCGCCACGAGCGCGACCGCCACGACGTGCTTGCAGGTGCCTCGGCGGTGCTCGGCCGCGTACGGACAGTTGCAACTCCATCGGACGCGGCGCACCACTTCGGGCGGCGGCTGACCGGGTGTCGCGAGCTCGACCTGGTAGCGCTGCGCGGCCGACCCCTGGACGCGTGCACGCACCCGTCCCGCGCCGACGCGCAGGTTCGACACACGGTTGCGCTTCGCGTACCCCTTGCCGCGGTTGAGCACGGCCGCGGTGGTGTGACGCAGCACGGCTTCGCGCAACGAGTCGGCCAGCCCGCGCGCCTCGTCGTCGGCGGGCGTCTCCTCTGGCGCGCGGCGCGGTGCCTGCGCGCGCGGTGCCGTTGCGGCCGCTGCAGCCGCGGTCCCCTGCTTGCGCGCCCCGCCACGTCCGCGGCGGCGACCACCGCGGCGTCTTCGCCTCGGGGAACCGGAGCCCGGTGTGCCCGGCGTGGCGCTCGTGTTGTCGTCGCTCATCACAGCTCCCCGGCCCGATCGGTGTCGAGCTCCACCAGCGCGGCCAGCGCGGCGTCGTCGAGCTCGCTGATCAGCTGCTCGGGCGACGACGAGACGACCGCGTCGGCGAGACTGCGCTTCTGGTCGAGCAGATCGGCGATGCGCTCCTCGAGCGTGCCGGGGCACACCAGGGTGTGCACGACGACACCGCGAGTTTGACCGATCCGCCACACTCGGTCGGACGCCTGGTCCTCCACCGCCGGATTCCACCAACGGTCGAAGTGGATCACGTGGTTGGCGCGCACGAGGTTCAGGCCGGTGCCCCCGGCCTTGAGCGACACGCACAACACCGGCGGCCCGTCGGGAGCGCCGAAGCGGGCCAGTGCGTTGTCGCGCGCCGTACGGCTCATCTTGCCGTCGAGGTTCTCGACGCCGATCCCGAGCTCCGTGCGCAGGTGCTCAGCGACCCGGCGGAGGAACGTCGCATATTGACTGAACACGACGACGGCCTCGCCCTCGTCGACGATCTCGTCGACCAACGCGACGAGCCGATCCAGTTTGCCGGAGCGCCCGGTGAGGTCAGCCTTGTTGTCGTCGTCGGCGATCGTGGCCGGATGGTTGCAGATCTGCTTCAGGCGCGTGATGCCGGCGAGCACCTTCCCCTTGCGCGCGATGCCCTTGGCGCCGGCGACGTCGCTGCGCATGTCGTCGACGACGGCCTGATACAGCGCCGTCTGCTCGCGCGTGAGACTGCAGTCATCGCGCATGATGATGCGCTCCGGCAGCTCGTCCGCGATGCCGGGATCGGTCTTGTGCCGCCGCAGCACGAACGGTGCGATCCGCTTGCGCAGTGCGGCCAGCGCGGCGTCTTCGCCTCGATCGATCGCCGCGTCGTAACGGGCTTTGAACGCGGCCTGCGTGCCGAGCAGGCCGGGGTTCGCGAACGTCATCAGGCTCCAGAGCTCACCGAGATGGTTCTCGACCGGTGTGCCCGTGACCACGAGCCGGTGGGTGCCGGAGAGCTTGCGAGCCGCGCGCGCGGTCGCGGTGGACGGGTTCTTGATCGCCTGGGCCTCGTCGAGCACGATCCGGTGCCAGTCGATGCCGCGCAGCTTCTCGTCGCGGCGCATCACGCCGTAGCTCGTGACGACGACGTCGGCGTCGCCGACGTACGACGTCGGATCGTCACGGCCCGACCCGTGGTGCAACACCACTCGAAGTCCGGGCGTGAAGCGCGCCGCCTCGCGCATCCAGTTCGACGCCACCGACGTGGGCGCGACGACCAGCGTCGGCGCAACGGGTCGCTCGGCGCTCTCCAGGTCGTGGGCGATGATCGCGAGAGCCTGCGCGGTCTTCCCGAGCCCCATGTCGTCGGCGAGTATCCCGCCGAGCTCGTTGTGCTCCAGCCACGCCAGCCATGCGAGGCCGTCTTGCTGGTAGTGACGCAGCGTCGCGGTGAACGACGCAGGCGTCTCGACCCGCTCCGCGGCAGTCGGGCGGAACTCCCCGGCGAGCGCGCGGGCGACCCATCCCGAGGCCGCGCCGGCATCGATCTCGTCGGCCGTGGCGGCGAGGTCGAGAACCTCGGCGGTGGACGCGTCGCCTTCCGCGAGCCGCTTCGCGAACTCGAGCGTCGCGTGCCGGGTCTGCTCGTCGATACGCATCCAACGCCCGCGCACCGCCACGAGCTCGCCGCGGGCGCGCGCGAGTGCGTCGAGCTCCTCGGCAGTGAGTGGTTCGCCGTCGACGAGCACCTCACCCGTCAACGCGAGCGTGCGCGCGTCGAGCCCGGCAGACGAACCCGCGACGACGACACGCCGCACGAGCGAAGGACGGGCCAGCAGCCCCGAAGGGAGGTGCACCGCGATGCCGGCCGATTGCAACGCGTCGACACCCTCACCAAGGAGGTCCGCGACCGCATCGGGCGTGAGCACGATCGCGTCCGCTGGTTGATCGGGGAGCTCGGGCCAGGCTCGCCGCGCGAGTTCCCACTCGCGTGCAAGCAGCGTCACGGCATCGTGCGGTGTGGTGCCCAGCATGTCGGCGGTATCGGGATCCAGCGCAGGCAACACGATCGACGAGTCGGTGAGCGACTCGAGTCGCGCAAGGAAGGAGAACGCGCCGTCGATTTCGTCGGGCTCGGTGAGGTGGAACCGCAGACGGGCGCCTGCGCTCGCGCGCGCCGCAACCTGGTCGGCCCACCGGTGCACCCGGGCCTCCGGCGCCGAGGTGGAGAGCTGCGGCGGCCCGAGCCTCGCGACCGCCAACTCCGCCACCGTCGAGTCGAACCACCCCGCGAGCACCTCGTCGGGGTCCCCGTCGTCGACGGCCTCCGACGCCTGGAACCAGACCTTGCCGATCCGGCCGGCAGCTTCCGGGCCCGGCGCCGGCCGCCACGACCACGTGCGCTGCGTCGTGTCCGTGGCGAGGTCCGGTGTGAGCTCGCCGCGCGTGGTGAGCTCGGCCGCCTCCACGATGAGCGACGCCATCGCCGTCACGGTCACGTCGACCGACGCCCGCCGGTCGACCAACCACCGCACGAGGGCGAGCGCGCCGACGACCGGCGCGCCGAACCAGCGCCCGGCGCTGCCGTCGTCGAGCATCACGGGCACGATCCGGAGCGCGTCGACGTCCACCGGCACGTCGCCCTGAGAGCCCGTGAGCAGGTCGCGGGCGGGCGCGCACAAGTGGAGGCGTCCGTCGATGATGCGCACCGTGAGGGGTGCGGCCGGCGCCGACGCCGGCCTCGTCGTGGTGACGGTCATGGATCCCGTCTCGTCGTCCGATGGTGTGGGTCTGCGCGACTCCGCATCGCGCTGCGCACGGGGGTGCCGGCCCGACCAGGGCCGAGGAACATCATCATGATACCACCACCCGCCGCTTCCCCTGTTGGGACGGTTTCCCGCCGTATGACCGATTGAGACGCCCCCGAAATTCGGCCCAACTCGCCCGGGAGGCGGCGCGCTTGCACGCTTCGTGGTGGTCTGGTCGCGTCTCGGTGGAGGACGCGGGACAAGGGGGAACGACATGGGTCGGCGTGCCGGTGTTCTGATCACCTTGACCACCGTGCTCGCGGTGACCGCGCTGACGGCGGCCGGGCTGGGCCCACCGGCGGGGGCCCGCACGACGTCGCAAGCCTGCGCCGGGGAGAGTGTCGGCAGTGGCACGCGCCAGGCGACGATCTGCCGCGACGCGCGCTACGGCGTGCCCTCGGTGTACGCGTCCCGGATGCCGGGGGTGTGGTTCGGCACCGGATGGGCCCAGGCCGAGGACCGCCTCTTCCAGATCGAGCTGGTCCGGCGCAACGCCCGCGGCTCACTCGCCGAGCTGTTCGGGAGCGTCGACTCGTCGACCATCGACCAGGACAAGCAGAGCCTCACCCTGTTCTACACCGACGCGGAGCTACAGCAGCAGTACGACTCACTTCCCCATTGGACGAAGGACGCGGTCTCCGACTTCGTCGCCGGGCTCAACGCCTACGTCGACCACGCATACGCGACGCCGGCATCACGCGCCCAGCTGGTGCCCTTCCAGTTCTGGACGGTGGGCCTGCTGCGGCACGAGGAGGTCTACAAGCCGCCGCCGTTCACCGTGCTCGACGTGATCGCGAACGGCAACTTCCTGGCGCGCGAGTTCGGCGGCGGCGGCGGAAGCGAGCTGTCGAACCTCTCGTTCCTGCAATTCCTCCAGGCGCGTTATGGCGCCGCGCAGGGCTACGCGATCTTCAACGACGCTCGTTGGGTCGACGATCCGACTGCTCCGGTCACCGTGCCCGATGGCAGGCCGAAGTACGGAGTTGGCGGCAGTCGCGACAACCCGGTGCCGCCGGCGCCCGACTTCCTCACACCGCCGGCGAGCGACAACGGCGGCGAGCGACACGACCCCCCGAGCGACGTCGTCAACAACGGTGAGCGTGATCACGCCATGCGGAAGGCGCTGCTCGAGTGGATCGGACGGCGTTACCACGTGCCGTGGAAGGACGGCTCGAACGCGTGGGTCGTCTCACCGAAGAAGACGACGAACGACCGCACCTTTCTCTGGGGAGCCCCGCAGGAAGGCTTCGACTCCCCCAGCATCGACTGGGAGATCTACCAGCACGGCCCGCACTTCGACGTCGGCGGCTTCACCATTCCGCTCGCACCCGTCGTGCTCATCGGGCGCAACGCCGACGTGGCGTTCACCACGACGAGCGAGGAGACGGTCGATCAGCAGGTCTACCAGGAGCAGGTCGACTTCTCACACAACCCGCCCACGTACCGGTTCCGTGGCGCGAACGTGCCGATGCAGCCGGTGCCGCACGTGCTCAAGGTCGCCGGACAGCCCGATCAGACATTCGTGACCTATCGAACGGTGCACGGGCCGGTGTTCTCGACCGACCCCGCGCACGGGATTGCGTATTCGATGCGGTTCGCGTCGTTCGGTAGGGAGTGGCAGACCTTCGTCGGCTTCGCGATGCAGTCCACCGCGCACGATCTCGACGACTATCGCACGGCCATGTCGAAGATCGCCACGTTGCACAACTTCTTCTACGCGGACCGCCGCGGCAACATCGCGTACTTCGGCGCCGGCCTCGTACCGCAGTTGAAGCCGTGCCCCGATCTCACGAAGCCGCGCGCGTGCGACCCGCGGCTACCGCACGCCGGCGACGGGAGCCAGGAATGGCTCGGTCTCGTCCCGTTCGACCAGATGCCGCACGCCGTCAATCCGAAGCAGGGATACCTCGCGAACTGGAACACGAAGCCAAGCGTGGCGCACTACCTGCAGCACAACGGCGGCGAGGAGTACTGGGGCACGATCTACCACTCCGAGCCGATCGCGCGTGATCTCGCGGCGAGCGACAAGTTGTCGCCGGAGCAGCTCACCGCGATCGAGGCCGACATCGGCACGATCGACGATGCCGACTCGCGTCCGGCCGCGCCGTACTTCCTCCCCCGACTGTTCCAGGCGTACGACGCCAACCCGGCCCTCCACACGCCCCGGCGCGATCAGGCGATCCACCTGCTCGAGGCCTGGGACCGCAGGACGACGATCGGCAGCGTCGCGATGTCGATCAACACGCAATGGATGCAAGCTCTCGAACGTCGCGTCGCGGGGCCCAACGGCACGGTGCCGTTCGCTGACAGCACGCATGACTTCACAGGCAAGATGACGTTCAACCTCCTGTGGCACGCGCTCGACCACACCCACGGGCTGGTTCCGTGCGACACCATGTGCGCGACGGTCGAGTACTTCGGTGGGCATCCCGCGTCCCTCTTCGTGGGCGCACTCGACGACGCGATGGCGCTGCTGAGCGGCACGGCCGAGCTCCCCGGAACCCAGGGCGCGCATGGCTTCGGGACGACCGACATCACGAAGTGGGGGTGGACCCCCGCGCTCAACAAGGACTGGGCCGACCTCGACGCGGTTGCCAACACGGCCGCGGACCTCGGCCTGCTCACCAAGCCGAGCCTCGGCCGCAGTGCGACGCAGAACCGCAGCACCTGGATGCAGGCGATCGACCTCTCACGGTCGGTGATCGACGGCGTCGCGGTGCTGCCGCCCGGCGAGAGCGGCTTCATCGCCAAGGACGGCACGTTCAGCCCGCACTTCGCGGACCAGGTGACCCTCTTCGACCAGTTCCGCTACAAGCCCATGCCCCCACCCTGACTCAGCGGTGGCGAGCGAGTTGGCCGGCGTCAGGCGACGTGGGCGACGCGGCACGCCTCCACCATCGGCCCGACCGGCGGCACCTCCATCACGTGCGACGTGTCGAGATAGCAGATGCGGCCTTCGGTGTTCACGAGCAACAGCACACGGTCGGGGACGCCCCATTCATTGAGCACGCCGTACGTCGCGCAGACGTCGCCGTGCGGCCAGAAGTCGGCGAGGAGCGGGAACGACAACGTGCCCAGCGCACCGGCATACGGGTGCAGCGAGTCGGCGTTGTCGCACGAGATGCCGAACACCTGCACGTTGTACGCGTGAAGCTCCTGCATCTTGCTCTCAACTGAGAGCAATTCCTGCGTTCAGGTCGGCGTGAAGGCCGCGCTGAAGAACACGAGCAGGACGGGCCGGCCGGGGTGGTTCTCGAGTCGGTAGCGCGACTTCGGGTGCTCCCGCACCTCGCCCGCCCGTAGCGACGTGCCGGTGAGCTCGAACGTGGGGGCGACGTCGCCCTCCCGGAGACCGGTTCGCGTGACGTTGTCGTCCATGTCCGGCGTCCTACCCCGACCGCTTGGGGTTCGACGCCGAGCAATGTTCAGTCGCGGGCGCGCCGCAGTGCCCGTCCCGGACGTTCCCCGGTGTGCGCGCCGTCATGCATCACGCGGGTACCGCCCACCCAGACCGCGGTCACCCCCGCCGGGTACCGCCGGGGCTCGTCGTACGTCCCGGTGTCGTCGATCGTCGCCGGGTCGAACAGCACGAGGTCGGCCGCCGCCCCGGGTTCGATCGCCCCGCGGCCGGCAAGGCCGAACTTCGCCGCCGGCATCGCCGTCATCCGGCGGATCGCCTCCGCAAGCGTGAACACGCCGGCATCGCGCGCGTAGTGCCCGAGCACTCGGGGAAACGTTCCGTACAGGCGCGGATGGGGCTTGCCGCCGAACGTCGGGATGCCGTCGGAGCCGATCATCGTGCTGGGGTGGCCCATCACCGTGCGCACGTCGTCCTCGTTCATCGTCTCCATCACCACGACCGCGCCGTAGCCCTCGGCGTCGACGACGGCGCGAGCCGCTTCCACCGGATCGGCGTGGAGCTCTGCGGCGAGGTCCGCGATCGAGCGACGCTCCCACTCCGGGTGCCGGGGCGCGGAGGCGAGCGTGATGCGTTCCCACTCCACGTCCCCGACGCCGTGCGCCCGCTCCTCGTGGTTTTGCAGCACTGCGAACAGTGCCGTGCTGCCGGCGGTGTAGGGGTACTGGTCCGCGGTGACGTCGACACCGCGCGAGCGTGCTCGCTCGATCAGGGCCAGGGAGTCGTGCACGAGACCCCACGCCGAGCGACCACTCGCCTTGTGATGGGAGATCTGCACCGGTACGCCGCCGTCCGCGCCGATCCGGATGGTCTCGGCGACCGCGTCGAGCAGCCCGTCGCCCTCGTTTCGCATGTGGCTGGCGTAGACGCCGCCGGATTGCGCCATCTCCTGCGCGAGGGTCACGAGCTCGTCGGTCTGTGAGTAGCGCCCCGGCTCGTAGACGAGACCGCTCGAGTACCCGATGCACCCCGCGTCCAGGCCCGCCGCGAGTGTGTCGAGCATTCCGGCGAGCTCGCGGTCGGACGGCGGTCGCCGGTCGTTGCCCATGACGTCGAAGCGCAGGGTGCCGTGACCCACGAGGACGGCGACGTTGAGGCTCGGTGGATGACGGTCGACGGCGTCGAGATAGTCGGCGTAGGTCGTCCACGCCGGCAAGCGGTCTCGGTGCGCGTCGGCGCCGAAGAACGGGAGATAACGCTGGGCGGCCTCGTGTGGTGCCGCGCCCAGGCCGCAGTTGCCCACGACCGTCGTCGTCACACCCTGCGCGACCTTGAAGTCCATCTCCGGCGTGAGGAACACGGCGAAGTCGTCGTGGCTGTGCACGTCGATGAAGCCCGGCGCGAGGGCGAGCCCGGTGGCCGCGACTTCGGTCGCGCCAGCCTCACGCGTCAGGTCTCCGACGGCCGCGATCGTGCCGCCGGAGACGCCGACGTCAGCCAGGCATGGCGGGCCGCCGGTGCCGTCGTAGACGGTCGCGCCGCGGATCACCAGATCCATCGGCGCGCAGCGTAACCGCCAACTGCTTCAGACGCGAAGGATGATCTCCCACAGCGCGTAGTACACGACTGCGAGCGCCACACCCGTGATGATCGCGTTCCGGTGCGTCTCGTACGGCCACTTGAGCGGGCCGGGGTCCGTGCCACCGATCACGCCCACCGCGTTGAGCTCGAACACGAGCCAGATCACGATGGCGATGATCCAGTACACGCCGCGCTCACCGCCGCTCGGCAGGACCTTGAAGTGCCGCGAGTCGTTGAAGAAGTGGCTCGTGCCGACCATGAACAACAGCATCGGGAACGAGAAGATGACGTTCTGGCGCGAAGCGAGCGCGGCACGACGCGCCGCTGCCGGCGCCGCCGGATCGGCCGTGCCACCGGCCGCGGTCGCGCGCGCGTTGCCGATCACCACGCGCTGTTTGGGCCAGATGATCGACCACACGTTTCCCAACATCGTGAGGGCAAGAAGGATGCCGGTCGCGATGCTGATGCCGGGCGCCGACTTGAAGTAGCTGTTCTTGTACTGCTCGTTGAAGCCGAGGATCAGCAACCCCGTTGCTGCGGTGATCGCCGCGCTCCAACGGAACCACCACAACGCCCGCCAGGCGAGCTTGTCCATCGCTTCGGCCCGGGCTTCCGGCGACATCTGTGCGAACGCCGGGACCTGCACGAAGTTGAAGTAGTACAGGAGCCCGATCCAGGTGATTCCGGCCAGCACGTGGCCCCACCGTGAGGCACCCGACAACCCGTACTTCGTGAAGATCTCGAGTGGCGCCCCGAGGTACATGAGACAACCCCCCTTTGCTCATGCCAAGACCGCCCGAGCGGGAACGTAGCACCGACCGCGGAATTCGTCAGGGACCTTCGGGTCAGGACCAGCGACCGAGCATGTACGGGACGAGGCCGCGCACGAACGCCACGTCGGGCCCGGCCGGCGCAGCCGCGAACGCTTCGTCGAAGGCGTGGAGCGCCACACCGGCGATGCCACGCGCATATTCGGTGGCGAAGCCGATGCTGTCGTACCGGTCCATGAGCCCGCGGATCTCCTCGACCACCGCGTCGGTCCGAGCGTCGCGCTCCATCAGCAGATAACGCTGCACCGCGGCGGCATCTGCCCCGCGGGCCCGTCCCATGAGATGGATGAGCATCAGTGTGCGCTTGCCTTCGTAGAGGTCGCCGTTGATCTCCTTGCCGTACAGCGACTCGTCGCCGATCAGGTTCAAGAGGTCGTCGCGGATCTGGAACGCGGCGCCCAGGTGGAACCCGAAGCGCACCATCGGTCGGAGGTCGGCTCGGCCGTGCGACCCGATGAGCGCGCCGGTGCGCAGCGGATGGATCGTCGTGTACCAGCACGTCTTGTGCATGATCAGGTCGAGGTAGTCCTCGGGCGTGAGCCGAACGAGGTTGTCGCGACGCCAGCCGAGCTCCGTCGCCTGACCCTCGAGGGTCCGCAGAGCCATCGTGTCGAACTCGTCGAGGATGCGGTCGCCGAGATGCTGGTCGAGACCGCGGGTGTGCCGGCGCAGCACTTGGTTCGCGAACACGGCCAAGGCGTCGCCCGCATTGAGCGCGAGCTCGAGCCCGTGCTCGGCCGACAACGTCGGGCGCCCCCGGCGCCTGAGACTTGCGTCCGCGATGTCGTCGTGGACGAGGAACGCGTTGTGCATCATCTCGATCGCGACCGCCACGGGGAAGCACTCGGCGTCGCTGCCGCCGAACGCGCGGCAGGTGGCGAGACACAGCGCCGGACGCAGCGCTTTCCCCGGCCGGCTCGGATACGCGCGCACGAGCCGGTACAGCCAACGGTGCGGTTCCGCGTCGGGGATGAGATCCATGATCGCCCTGCGGACACGGCGCTCGACGTCGCGCAGGGCCGGCTCGACGTCGATCGCAACGGTGTGCGTGCTCACGTCGCGCCCGTGACGGTGAGCTCGATCGACAGTGCGACATCGGGCGCACCGGCGGCCTGGAGCAGCCCGCGGTATCGGCCCACCGGCAAGCGAGCGGCGCTCCCGATCGACACGGAGATCCCACGGCTCGAGCGTGGCGGTAGTTGCCCGATTCCTTCCGGATCGAGATTCACGACGGTGGCCGGAAGCGTGGCGCCCTCCGCGCTCCGCAACTCGCTCACGTGCAGTTGCACCGGCCCGATGGAGCGTTGCGACGGATTGTGCAACCACAGTTCGACCGAGCCCACGGGGGCGTCCGTGCCGTTGACGCTCAACGCGACAGTGTGACATCCGCTGCCATTCGTGACGTCGACCCAGAGCGGCCCCCCGGTTGGTTGCACCGGCCCACCCGCGTCCGGTACCGACAATCGCGCCATCGCCTGCAACGTTCGCGTCACGAGGTCGGCCCATACGCCGACGAGGTCGCTCGCGGCGGATCCCGTCGATCGTGTGCCGTGCGACTCACCGTTCGTCATGACCGCGTCAAAATCCCGATCGCCATCGACGGCGGACACGAGACGATCGACGAGCTCCCCCGCGGCCTTCAGGCCGCGCCGCTGGATCTGCTCCAACGCGCGGGCGTTCGCTACAGGATCGAAGACCGACGCCCACGGAAAGCCGACGCCTGCCGCGCCCTCGCCCGAACGCTCGGACAAGCCTGCCTCCCTTGCCCTTCCGGCATGCCCCTTTTATGCCGTCGCCGTCGCCCGGATACGTCGGTAGGCTACGACGCCGGCAGGGACGCGCGCAGGGAGGAAGCTCGGAATGAGCGAACCCAGCGGCGAGCTGAACGATCAGGGCGGCGGCGAACTGAGCGACCAGGTCGCGATTCTCGGCGCGATCGACCAGAAGGTGGTCGCGGACCCGACCGTGATGGGGAAGGTCGCGCCACTGTTGTGCCCATACCGCGACGAAGCGCGCGGATGGTTCGAGCCGTTTCACACCTGGGTCCGGGACCAGACGCACAGACCGCTTCCTGACCTCGAAACCGCCGTCGCCAGCCTCGGGAACCGTCGCGGCGTCCGTCGCCACCACCGCGCACGACGACTCCTGCTCGCCGCCGCACTCTCGCGCGCGTTCCCCGAGAAATACGGCCCCGGAGGAGACCAGGCACTGCACGTCGTCGACGCGTTGAAGGTTGCGACACCAGGTGCGGACGCGGACCGCGCGAAGAAGCTGCATGCGCTCATCGCCGATGACCGACATCTCCCGCACGTTTCCCGGTGGCACGGGTTTCTCGATCATGCGCACACGCTCGATCTCATAACGCCCGAGACGCACCAACCCGCGCCGTGTCAGGGCGACGTCGTCGAGGCGCCCATTGACGGACGCGATCGCCCCGCCACGGCCCTGAGGAGCGGCTTCGTCGCGACCGATCTGCCGTTCGAGCGGGCGAAGTTGTTTCTCGAACCGCACCGCTGGAAGGGATGCCTGGACTTCTGGTGCGAGATGGAGCGCCTCGACGACGCACCGCAAGGTGTCGACCGGTATCTCGAGACTGTCAGCCTCGACTGTCAAGCGGGCGGCCTGAAGATCCAGACCTGCCTCGATTTTCGAAGGAAGGACTTCGACGAACACCTCTCTGTCGTGTCGTACCGTTTGACGGACAACCAGACGGCACTTGGCGGTGACGGCGCAATCGTCGTCGACGAGGGAAGTCTCATGGTCCGTCAGGTCGAAGGCGGCGTGCACGTCAGTACCACCAAGCGCGTCCTCTTCGACCAGCAGCGACTACCGGTCAACCCGTATCAGCTCGCGATGGTCTGTTGCGCGCTCGGTTACGGCGCGATGGGCGAGCAGTTCGTCTACAACTGCGCCCACGCGGGACGACCGGCAGGTGCGACGACGTCGAGTGGTTCTGGCGGATCACGGCCCGCGGAGTACGCGCGGTACGTCGAGGAAGTCGCGGCCGAGGTCGAGTCGTGCCTCACGGACTGGAACGAGATGTACCGGAGCGCCTACAGCAAGGCGATGGGCGGCACCTACACCGCGGACGACTTCAGCAATGGCGTCGCTCGCGTGTACAAGCGCATGGCCCGGGAGACGTACCGCACGATCCAGCTCGGGATGGAGGGCTTGCGCGTTGCCGGCGGCGACGCACCGGCGCCGGCAGCGTCTCCACCTCCATCACCGGCGCCGACAAGCGAGTCGCCGAGTTCAGCCGGTTCCGAAACACCTGGGGGCGCTTCCCGTGGCCCCGATGGAGGCGCGGCGCCGAACTCCGACATCCCGGACGACGGCACGTCATGACCAACCGCCGAAGAGACGCCGCGTTCATGGCCGACGCGTACACGCGGTCGATGCGGGCCGCGTACGACACATGGGCCAGCGGCATGACACAGATGGCAGCACGCTTCGAGACCGGCGCCATGTCACCGGCCGAGCTCGCTGCGGACGCCGTCAACTACGCGTCGGAGTTCTGCCGAATCGGCTACGAATGGCTCGAGTCTTTGGTGAGCGGGACGGTCGTCGAGCGGATCCAGTCAGACGAGTTCACGTTCACGCGTCATGGTCCGGGTATGCGAACGCTCGAATTGGCCGGCCCACTGGTTGGACAGGCCGATCCGCAGGCAACGGTGGAACGGTCGCGCGTCAGGATCGTGCCGGCGAAGGTGCACGGCTCGCAGAGCGCCTTCCGGCTCGACGTCAACGTGACGGGTCTACGCGGCGACGCGTATGTGGGAGCCGTCCAGGTCAAGGCGGGTGACAACGTCGAGCAGACGGTATCGGTCGTCGTCCAGGTCCCTTAGCAAGGACGCTGCATGTCCAGGCAGGGTGAAACGGAAGAACTGATTGCCGGGTTGATCGACCGGGCACTCGACGCGGCGAATCGCGGCGACATCAACACGGCGCAGCGGCTCGCGGGCGAGGTGCTCGCGGAAGACGCGACGAACGCCGAAGCCGGCGAGCTCCTGGCGAGTGAGCGATGGGGCGTCGGAGAGCTGCGCCGCGCAACGCTGATGTTCTGTGATCTTGTCGGCTCGACCGAGCTTTCCACTCGTCAGGAGCCCGAGCGGTATCGGACGGTCGTTCGCCAGTACAAGGCGAAGTGTCGCAGCGTGATCGAGGACGGCTACGACGGTCATGTCGTCGGCTCGAAAGGTGACGGCCTCCTCGCCCTCTTCGGCGTGCCCCGCGCGCACGGCAACGACGTCGAACGGGCGATCCGCGCCGGTCTCGACGTCGTGGAGTCCGTACACGAGCTCTCTGACCTCACGCAGCAGAAGATCGGCGAGTCGCTCGACGTCCGCGTCGCGGTTCACCGCGGCATCGTGTACTTGGACAACGAGGAAGACGACGTGTACGGCTTGGCGGTCAACGTCGCAGCACGGCTCGAGAGCCTGGCCGAGCCGGGCACCGTGGTCGTCTCGGAGGCGGTGCGGCGGCTGGCCGACGCGACCTTCGTCCTCGAAGCCCAGCCACCGCGACCGGTCAAGGGCGTCTCCGAACCTCTGCAGCCGTACAAGGTCGGAGGCATTCGGCCCGGAGCACGGAAGGCCCAGGATCGGGCCCGGTCGCCACTCGTCGGGCGAACCGAGGAGCTTGCTCGTATCGAGCGCGCGTGGAGGCAAGTCCAGGAGCGGTCGGTCGAGCGCCCGATCGCAGTGCTTCTCCGGGGCGAGGCCGGCATCGGCAAGTCGCGGATCGCGGGCGCGGTCGTCGACATGGTCCGTCGCGACGGCGCGACCGTGGTGGAGCTCTCGGGGTCGCCGTTCCACGTCGACACCGGCTTCCATCCCGTGCGCATGCTCATCGAGCAACGTGCGGGCCTGGTCAAAGGCGCAGGCGGTGCCGACGCACTCCGGCGGCTTCGCGCCGAGCTCGTCGGCGCGGGTATGGAGCCCGACTCTCTCGTGCCGCTGCTCGCGCCGATCCTCGGCATCCCGCCTTCGGCCGGCTACGAACCCGCCCGCTCCGCCGGGCGAAAGTTGGCCGAGGAGATCTCGCACGGTGCCATCTCCTATGTGGCCGCTTGTCTCGACGGCGGCCCCGCGCTGCTGCTCGCCGAGGACCTGCAGTGGTACGACGAGTCGACCCGAGCGCTTCTCGACCGGCTCATCGGACGTCTCGGCGCGTCGCTGCTCGTCGTCCTCACTGGGCGACCCGACGTGTCACCACCCACTCGCGCCGAAGTGGTCGAGGTCGCACCGTTGTCGGCGGACGAGAGCCAGGCGCTCCTCGATGCCATCGGGCTCGAGCAGCTCGATCCCGACCATCGGCGCGCGCTCGTGACACGCGGTGACGGAGTACCGCTGTATCTCGAAGAGCTCGCACGCGCGACCGCTGACTCGCCGGCAGGGGGAGCGACACCGTCGCGTACCGACGGGGACGGAGCGGCAGTACCGGACCTGCTCTACGAGCTGCTCGTCGCACGGCTCTACGCGACACCGGCAGCCGCGCCAGTTGCCGCCGCCGCCGCGACCATCGGGACCGAGATCGACCATGCGCTCCTCGCGGAGATCGTCGACATCCCGTTCCAGGAGCTTCAGCGCGCCATCGAGGTCCTGCACACCGAACAGGTTCTCGAGCGGCAAGGTGGGCAACACAGCCGGTTCCGCCACGACCTGCTGCGCGACGTCGCCTACGAGCTGCAGCCGCCGTCCAAGCGGTACCAACTCCACGCGCGCATCGGTGACATCCTGATGAGGCGGCGCACCGAGAACGACGTCGCCGACTGGGCGCTGATCGCCAACCACTTCGAGCAGGCCGGCAGGCGCGCCGCCGCCGCGGACGCCTTCGAGCACGCGGCCGCGCAAGCACGCCAGCGAGGCGCATTCGACGAGGCGAAATCGAATCTGACGAAGGCCATCGAGAGCATCGAAGGCCTCCCGGCGTCTGTCGGCCGCGACCGACGCGAGGTCGAGCTGCGGCTCCAACGCGGCTTCTTCGCGTCCACGGTAGAGGGAAACGGCTCCGCGAGCGCGGCCGTCGACTACGGCCGCTGCCTCAGCCTCGCCGGCCTCGACGCGCACGACGAGGAGATGTTCCGCACACTCATCGTCCTGTGGGGATACTTCGCCATTCGTGGTGAGCTCGAGCGTGCGCGCCAGGTTCTCGTGATCCTGCGTGGCGCGCTCGACGGTCCCCGAGAGCGGTGGAGGGCGTTCAACGCGGCCGGCTTCGGGATGCTCGACTGGTGGGGCGGCCGCGTTGCCGAAGCCCACGAGCAGCTCGAGGAAGCGGCCTCCGGCGCGCGCGCGGTCGAACCGGGCGACGAGATGCTGTCGTCGTGGCTCAACCCGATGGATCCGCAGGTCGCCGTCCACATTCATCTGGCGCTGGCGCGCTTCACGCGCGGTCTCCGGGCCGGGGCCGACGGCGCGCTGGCCGACGCGGAGATGGCAGCTGCGCGCCTGGAATTCCCACAGGGCGCGTTCTCGGCGGCATACGTGCATTGGTATGCGGCGTGGATGCAACTCGAGTCGAAAGAGTTCGACGGCGCCGACGAATCGCTCCAACGGCTCATGGACCTGTCACTCGAGCACGGGTTCGACGGCTTCGTTCTGATGGGGGCCATGCAACAGGCGGCGGCCGAGGGCCTGCGGGTGTTGCATTCCTCGGCGACGCCACGCGTGCTCGAGCGGTGTGCCGGAACGCTGCAGGGTCTCATCGCGACATGGGACCAGTTCCAGGTCAAGATGATGCTGCCCTTCTACTGGACGGTGCTCGGCGCCGTGGTCGCCGAGACAGGGGACTTGCCCGGGGCCCGTGCCCACTTCGAGTCCTCGCTGGCGATCGCGAAGACGACGGGAGGCCACCTGTACGACGCCGAGACGCTCCGCCGCGCCGCCGCGCTGAGCCGCGATCCGGCTGAGAAGATCTCCGGGCTTCGTGACGCGTGCCGCACGGCGCGTGCCCAAGGCGCGCGGCTGTTCGAGCTGCGGGTCGCACTTGACTTGTGGGAGCACGACCCGCACGCGTACGCAACGGATCTCCGAGCTGCCGCACGTCAGTTCACAGCGAACGCGCGCTACCCGGAGGTCGCGCGCGCCCTCGCTGCGCTTGCGCGCACCTCGTGACGCCGACGCGTCGCCATCGCGACCGCATCGCGATCCTTGGCGGTGGCATGGCCGGGATGGCGGCCGCGTGGCGGTTGAGCGAGCCGGGCTGGCGCGAGGAATTCGAGTCCATCACCGTCTACCAGCGCGGCTGGCGACTCGGCGGGAAGGGCGCGAGCAGCCGTGGCGCGTTCGGCCGGATCGAGGAGCACGGGTTGCACGTGTGGCTCGGCTCTTATGACAACGCATTCCGATTACTACGCGAGTGCTACGCGGAGCTCGACCGTCCGGCGACAGATCCCACGGCGCGACTCCAGCGTTGGGATGACGCGATGATCCCCGCGCCCACGCTCGGCCTGGAGGACCTTTACGAGGGCGAGTGGCACCATTGGTTGGGGACCTTCAGCGAGAACGCGCAGCTCCCCGGTGAGCCGGAGGAAACCGGGCGGGCGCTCACGATGGTGGAGTTCGTCGGCCGTGCGGTGCTCCTGATCCTGGACTTCGTGCGCTCGGTGCCGAATCCGCAGCATCGCCGCGATCGAGGCGATGCCGGGACGCTGGCGCCCGCGCTCGTCGCGGCGGCTCTGGGCGCGCTGCTCGAAGTGACGAGGCAGACGGACGGCAACGGCGCGCGCGACGACGGGCGGTTGCTCGGAGCACTCGACGACGTTCTCACCGGGATACGCGCGCTCCTCGGCGACAACAGCGAGCCGCAGCCCGAACTGCGACGCACGTGGGGCTTGATCTCGATGGTCACGGCCGCCGTCCGCGGCATCCTGGCCGACGACCTGGCGTCGCAGCCATTGGGCTTCCGGGCCGTCAACGACGAGGACCTGCTCGAATGGATGCTCCGGCACGGTGCCTCGCCGAGCATCGCCGAGCTTCCTCTCGTACGGGGCCTCTACGACCTCGTCTTCGGTTATGTGGACGGCGACCCGAAGCAACCGCAATTCGCGGCGGGTCTGGCCGCGTTCCTCATCGGCAAGATGCTGTTCGACTACAAGGGAGCGATCTTCTGGAAGATGACGGCCGGTATGGGCGACGTCGTGTTCGCGCCGCTGTACCAGGTGCTCACCCGCCGGGGCGTGGGATTCGAGTTCTTCCACCGGGTCGACACGCTGCATGTGTCGGCAGACCGCAACGCAATCGACGCGATCACGATTGGGCGGCAAGTCGCGCTGGCGCCCGGGCGCGCGCGATACGAGCCGCTCGTGCGCGTGGAAGGGCTTCCGTGCTTCCCGGTCAAGCCCGTAGCCGAGCAACTTGCCGGAGGAGGCGGGGTCGCGGACCAACCGTTCGAGTCGTCGTGGTGCGAGTGGCCCGACGCCGAGCACCGAGTACTTCGCCGCGGCGACGATTTCGACATCGCGGTACTCGCCATACCCGTGGGCATGGCACCGACGGTGTGCCGCGAGTTGATCGCCGACAGGCCGGAGTGGCGCGACATGGTGGACAACGTGGCGACGGTTGCCACCCAGGCGTTCCAGATCTGGCTTCGTGACGACGAGCCGGCGCTGGGCTGGCCGTATCCGGGTGTCACCGTCAGCGCGTACGAACAGCCGTTCAGCACCTGGGCCTCGATGCCGCAACTCATCGAGGCGGAGGGCTGGCCGGAGCAGCAACGGCCCGGCACGATCGCGTACTTCTGCGGCGCGTGCGACGCCCCGACACACGACGGCATCGTCACGTCACGCGAAGCAGCGCGCTTCCGCGACCGCACCCGGAGCGAGGCCCTTCACTTCCTCGACCATCACCTCGGCCACCTGCTGCCCGGCGCGGTGCGCGACCGCGGCTTCCGCTGGGAGCTCCTGTGCGGGTCGGATCGCGAGGACGACACCGCGTTCGACTCGCAGTACTGGGTCGCGAACGTCGACCCATCGGACCGTTACGTGCTCTCACTCCCCGGCACCGATCAGTACCGCCTGCGCTCCGACGAGAGCGGGTACGACAACCTGTTCCTCGCCGGCGACTGGACGGATTCGGGCATGAACGCCGGATGCATCGAGTCGGCGGTGCTCTCCGGGTTGCAGGCAGCCAATGCCGTGCTGGGCCGCCCCCGCGCTCACCGCATCGCGGGCCACTTCCTCCCGTAACAGGCGACTTGTCAGGTCTCGGGTCGCGATGGCCGCTCGCCATAGTCGCCCCAGGGGCGGTCCCGGTCGCGGATCACCTCCCGGAAGCCACGCGTGGAGAACGACTCCATCCACTGCAAGGCCTCCTCGGTGTGGCGCGTCACGCCGTCGAAGAACGTGCCGAGCAATTGTGTGGTGCGCAGGCCCATGTTCTCGTAGGCCTGGTTGATCAGGAGCTTGTTCAACGCGAGTTGGTTGGCGGGAATGTGCCGGAACCGTCGTGCGTGCGCTTCCACGCGGGCCGCGAGATCGCCCGCCGGATGAACCTCCGAGACCAGGCCGATGCGCAACGCGGTGCGGGCGTCGAGCTCGGACCCGGTGAGGAGGTACTGCTTCGCGCGTTCGAGCCCCAACCGGTAGACCCACATCATCGTGGTCGGTGTGCCGAAGATGCGCGACGGCGCGTAACCGATGACTGCGTCGTCGGCCATGAACAGCTGATCGCAGCACAGTGCGAGATCCGACGCGCCGCCGATGCACCAGCCCTCGATCTGTGCGATCACCGGCTTCGGACACTCCCATATCTTCATGAATCGGCGGACGTTGTGACCCATGAACTGCCAGTCACGCACCGGGTCCCACGCGCCGGGCCGGGGCTCCGGGTGCGGCGCGTCGAACGGCGACGTCCATCCACCATCCGCGGTGAGGTCGTAACCCGCGCAGAACACGCCGCCGGCGCCGCGCAGCACGACGGCGCGTGCGTCGCGGCTCGCGGTGGCGCGATCGACGCCGTCGGCGATGCCCTGGATGACGGCGTCGGTCAACGTGTTCTTCTTGTCCGGCCGGTTCAAGGTGAGGAACGCGACCGCATCCCGTTCCTCGTACAGCACCGGTTCGTCACTCATGATCCGAGGGCAAGGCGGTTGCGCGGTTCACGTCCACACCTCCGTGGCGTCAAGCCGAGATCCGCACGCCCGTGGCGTCGAGATCGACGACCATGCCCTCGCGCGCGAGTCGCACGCGGTCGACGTCGCCATCCCAACGACGGCGCGCGTCGGTGAGGAGCACTTCGAGCTGCTCGTCCGTGTGGTACGGGTCGTGATGGAACAGCACGAGTGTCCCGACCGCCGTCTTGCGGGCGAAGCCGATCACGTGGTCGACCGACGAGTGACCCCACCCGACATGGGTCGGATACTCGTCGTCGCCGTATTGCGCGTCGTGGAACAACACGTCGGCACCCTGTGCGAGATCGTGGCCGCTGATCCACGACGGCGGTTGATCGTCGAGACGTACGCCGAGCGACGGCTCGTGGTCGGGCAGGTATGCGAGCGCGCGTCCGCTCTCTTCGATGCGGTAGCCGACCGTCGGGCCCTGATGGGCGACGCTGGACGCGCGCAACGTCGCCGAGCCGATCGTGACGTCGTGCGGTGCGTCATGGAACACGACGGTTGCCGGGATGTCGCCGAGGCGCACCGGGAACAGGGGCGGCGACAGGTACCGCGCGATGCGCTCGGCCAGGCTCTGGACGGGCGACGGGGGTCCCCAGACGTGAACGGTCGTGCCGGCTTCGAACAACGGGCGGAAGAACCCCAGACCCTGCAGGTGGTCGAGGTGCAGGTGGGTCAACAGGACATGGATCTCGGCCGGGAGATCGCGCATCAGCTCGACACCGAGCGGCCGCATCCCTGTGCCGGCGTCGAGCACGAGGAACTCCCCGCTCTCGAGCTGAACCGCCACGCACGACGTGTTCCCTCCGTATCGCACCGTGTCCGCTCCGGGCGTGGCGAGCGAGCCGCGACAGCCCCACACGCACGCGCGCATCAGGTCGAGTCCGCGGGCCAGAACACGGTGACGACGCCGTGCAGCTCGTCAGTGGTGCCGAACAGCGGGTACGCGGTTGCATGGACCTTCCGGCGCACTCCGTCGAAGCCCGTTGCGACGACGGTCTTGTGGCCGGGCCGGCGTTCGAAGTAGGCGGTACCGGACGGCGTGTCGCGGCCCCGCACCGGCTTCCCATGAGCGTCGGTGAGGTCGAGCACGTTCCCGAACTCGACACCGGTCATCGTGTCGAGCTCGCCGAACGGCTTGCCGATGAGCAGCGCGGCTGCGTCGTTGTAGAAGACGAGCATTCCTGACGCGTCGAGGAGGAACATCGGGGTCGCGAGGTTCGCCGCGAGCTCTCGCGCCAGGATCAACGGCAGGCTGGGCGCTCCGCCGTTCCCTGCGCCCCCGGCGTCGGAGCCACTCACGGCGGTGAGCCTAACGAGCCGGATGACGCCGTGCGCCGGCGCCTGCTCTCAGACCTGCGGCACCGACGACCGCGATCCCGAGCGGCCGGCCGCGGCAGCGAACTCGGGCCCGTGTGCCGCCAGAAGACGCGCGTCGATCATCGCGGTGACCTCGCCCGGGCCCACCGGCGCGGCGACGAGAAATCCCTGCACCACGTCACAACCATGACGCCGGGCCAGCTGCAGCTGCTCGATGGTCTCCACCCCCACCGCGACGACCTCGAGCTCGAGACCGTGGCACATCGTGGTGATCGCAGGCACGATCGAGTCACCCTCGTTCGACGCTCGCACGAACGAGCCGTCGATCTTGACGCGCTGCATCGAGAACCCGCGGAGGCGGCCGAAGAGCGAGTACCCGGTGCCAAAGTCGTCGAGTGCGAGCGACACCCCCATGTCACGCACCGCGGCGAGCACGTCGAGCGCGTCGGGGCTCGGGTCCAGCGCCGCGGTCTCACTGATCTCGAGCTCGAGCCCGCTCGGCGGCAAGCCGCTCTCGCGAAGCGCGACGGAAACCGCGTCGACGAGCTCCTCGCGCCCGCAGCTCGTCGGGGCAACGTTGACGGCCACACGTACATCGGGACTGCGCTCGCGCCACGCCGCCGCGTGACGACACGCGTTGCGGAGCACCCACGCGTCGACCGCGAGGCTGAGACCGGCCTCCTCTGCCGTGTGCAGGAAACGACCGGGTGCAAGGCGTGACAGCACCGGATGGTCCCACCGCACGAGCGCCTCGAGCGCGACCACCCGATCGGCCGCGAGGTCGACCTCGGGTTGGAAGACGAGCGCCAGCTGATCGTCGAGCAGCGCCCGCCGGAGATCGGTCTCGAGCGCGAGACGCGCGCGCCCGTGGGTCGCGGCACCCGGCTGGTACTCGCGACATGCGTTGCGACCGCGCTCCTTCGCCTCGTACATCGCCATGTCGGCGTTGCGCAGCAGGTCGGCGTAGCAGGCGCCGTCGTTGGGAAAGACGGCGATGCCGATGCTCGCCGAGACCACGACCGGCTGGCCGTCGAGCACGACGGGCTCGGCGAGCGCGGTGCGGATCCGCTCGGCAAGCTGCAGCGCGTACGCGCGGTCGACGTCGTGCAGGAGGACACCGAACTCGTCGCCGCCCAGCCGGGCCAGCGCGTCGCCCGCCCGCAGCCCGTCCCCGAGCCGGTCCGCCACCGCGCAAAGGAGGCGGTCGCCGTAGTCGTGCCCGAGGCTGTCGTTCACCCGCTTGAACCGGTCGAGGTCGACGAAGAGCAGTGCCGGGCGCCTGCCGTCGCGGGACGAACGGGCGATCGCCGCCGTCACGAGCTCCTCGAACAGGGCACGGTTCGCGAGGCCTGTGAGCGTGTCGTGCAGACCCTGACGCCGGACGCGCTCCAGCAGTGACGCGTTGCGCAGCGCGGTCGCGGCCTGATCCGCGGCACCAGCCAGCCGCTCGAGCAGGCGACCTTCGGTAGCGGGAGGGACACCTTCCGCGAACGCAGCCACCGCGAGCCCGAGGAAGTCGCCCTGATGCTGGACCGGCACACAGGCGAGCGTCTCCACCTCGAACAATTCGACGATGCCGCGCAACGAGGCGTCGACGTCCTCGGCACGGATCAGCGCGGGCTCCGGATCCCTGATGAACGCGTCCACGGAAGGGTGCTCCGACCGGGCGAGCACCAGTGAGCCCAACCGATCGTGCACGTGGCCGGGCCAACCGTGACGCCCGTGCACGGTGAGCGCCGCGTCCTCGGGCTCCCAGAGGAACACGAGCCCCGCGTCGGCATCCACGACGGGGGGCAGTGCCTCGGCGAGGTTCTGGGCAACCTCGGGAGCGGACGACACATCCGACAGTGCGCGAGCGAGATCGAGCAACGCCTGCGCCGTCGCACCGCGCCGGCGCGCCGCGTCGAGAGCGGTTGCGGCATCGAGCGCGGCCGCGGCACTCCGGGCGTAGGCCGAGAGCAGGCGACGCTCCTCCTCGAAGAACTCGTGTCCGTCGAAGAAGGCCGCCAGCCGGCCGTAGAAACGGCGCGACGTGGCGACGTCGATCACCATCGCGCCGCGGAACGCCGTCCCGGGCTCGGTCTCGAGCAGCTCGGCGCCGACATCCGCCGCCTCGGCCCGGTTCGCGAAGCCGTCCGCGTGCACGCTGATCGGGGCTCCGTCCGACGCGCGTACGGCGAGGAGGTACCGCGGCGCCCGCAGCGCGACACCAGCGCGGGACACGATGCGGCCGAGCACGGCCTCCACGTCGTCGTCGGCCACGAGGTCGGCCGCGGTCGATTCCAGCGACTCGAGCTGCGCAGCCATCGCGGAGAGTTGCTCCTCGAGATACCGCCGGCGGCCCCGGCCGCGAAGCCGTGCGAACCGCGGCGTCCAGCGGACCTCGTACCGGCAACGCGCCGCGCCGTCCACCTGGCACTCCGGATGCGAGACGGCGAGCGGAGGCATTCCGAACAGCGGCCCGATCAGGCTGATGAGGCCGATGTTGCACTGGCAGTCCAGGAAGTGCGGTTCCTTCGGCGCATGCAGCTCGTATGTGACGACCGCGCTGGAACGCTGGACATCGAGCGCCTCCATCGTCGCGACGGTCGAGAACTTCGGGCTCGTCTTGGCGATGTTCGACAGCACGAGGCGGGGCGACCCCAATGCGCGCAGCAGGACGCGGAGGCTCGCGCCGACGCTGTGCCGGAGAGCGGATTCACCGACGTGGCGCGACACCACGGGGTCGTCGAGCACGAGCGCGGCCGCCTCCCACAGCGCGATCTTCTGCTCGTACGTGCTCCAGCGGCACTCGTCCTCGAGCTCGGCGGCGGTGCGCTCCTCCCCGGCGAGCGCGAGCACGCGCGCGACGCCGGCGTCGCCCGCCTGCTCGCGGACGTAGCGAATCGTCAGACACATCGTCGTTCCCGCCGTCTCGCGGGGCTGTTCGACCACGGCATCTCTATCGGCGGGTCGGTACGAGCCCGTGAGGGGGGCCCTGCCGATTTCTCAGCCTTTGACGCGAGCGACGACGCGCGCCGCCGCCGGCCGGTGCCCGCCGTTCTTTGACGCGATGCGTCTACGCGTCGAGGGCGCTCGCGGTACGGACGACATCGGCCGCGTCGACCACGTCGACGACGTCGTGCCAGCCGAAGCGCATCTCCGCGCCTTCCGCGACGACGGTGACGCTTGCGTCCGCCGGCGCGAGCCGGATGCGCTCGATCTGGACGACCCGACCGTTGCACCGCACACGCGCACCGAGCTCGAGCTCGCATGCTTCGCAGCGCGATCCCCTGCGATGCCGCCGGCGACGCACCGACAGATCGACGAACCCGCTCCCCGCCTCGACCACGCCAACCTCCCCGCCCTGACCACGTGCCGTGGTCACCCTGGCCCGCGCGTACCGCGAAATTTGCCGCACGAAACGTCGATTTTGGTCGACGACCTGCTCGTTTCCGCGCGCGTCGGACAGGGCACACTGCCACGTAGTGCGCTATCGTCGCCAGATCTGACGCCACGCGTGACATCTTTTGGCGCGCGACGACGCTCGGAGCGTCCGGGTGGGAGGCACGTTGGGCACTGGGCCGGCTTGGCGATCACGCCTGCTGGGGGTGGGGATGGTCGTCGCACTCCTCACCACTGGCTGCAGCTCGAGCTCCGGCCCTTCCGCGGCCACAGCGCGGCGGAACTTCGCACCGGAGAACCCGCCGCACGTCGAGCCCTGCGGGCCGGGGAACGCCCGCGGTGCCACCGACACCGGCGTGACCAACGACGCCATCAGCATCGGCACCATCGCGGACATCACGGGCGTCCGGCCCAACCTCTTCCTCGGCAACTGGCAGGCGATGGACGCCTTCGTCGCGTTCTGCAACAGCATGGGCGGCGTCAACGGCCGCCGGCTCGTGCTGCGCAAGCTCGACTCGGCCCTGTTCGACGAGCGGGCCCAGGTTCTGGCGGCGTGCGACTCGGTGTTCGCGCTGGTCGGCTCGGGCGCGGCGCAGGACGCGTCGGGAGCGCAAGCCGGCGTCGATTGCGGCATTCCCGACATCTCGGCGTTCTCGGCCGAGACGCCGCACTCCATGGCGCCCAACGTGGTTCAGCCCATCCCGAATCCGTCGGACACGTTCCCGGCCGGTCCGGCCCGGTACTTCGCGAAGAAGTTCCCGAACGCTCTCGACCAGTCGGCCATGTTCTACGGAAGCGTCGGCGTCACCGCAGTCCAGGCCCGTCGCCAGATCCAGGGATACGAGCACTTCGGGATCAAGTTCACCCACAAGGTGCCGTTCGACGTCGTGAGCTCCGACTTCGACAGCCTCGTGGCCGGCCTGGGCACGAACCGGCTCGGTTACGTATCGCTGTGGAGCGAGGTGGGCGACTTCGCCAAGCTCCTCAACGCCTTGCACTCTCACGGCGTGCGCTACGTCGTCGCCGAGGGCGGCCAGCAGACCTACGACGCGCGGTTCCTGCAGAGCGCGGGCTCCTCGATCGAGGGGACCTACATCACCACCACGACGGTGCCCTTCGCCGAGGCGTCCACCAGCCCGGAGATGCAGCGCTACCTCCACTGGCTCGACGTGACGCATCCCGGGGCGAGCCCGACCGCGCTCGGCGTGCAGGGATGGTCGGCGGCCCTGTTGTTCGCGGAAGCGCTGCGAAGCCTCGGGGGCGACGTCACGCGGGCCGGGCTCCTCGCGGCCCTGCACCGTGTCCACAGCTGGGACGGCAACGGCATCCACATCCCGACGGACCCGGGCAGCAACAGCCAGCGGTCGTGCTTCATGCTGATACAAGTGCGCAACGGCGCGTTCGTGCGGGCGTTCCCGGATCACGGGTTCTCGTGTGCACCGGAGAACGTCGTGCCGCTGCGCCAAACGTTCACGGTCGCGCCATGACCGACTCCGTGCTGCCGCCGCGCGCTCCGCACCGCACGCCGTTCACCGGCATCCGGCGAGCGATGACCCTTCGCGACCTCAAGTTCCGTTCGAAGATGGCAGTGGCCGTCGCGCTGCCGCTGTGCGCGCTTCTTGCCGTGACGCTGATCGGTGTGACCAGTCGCCGCGGCGTCGTCGCCACCGAGACCCGCGCCGGGCACCTCTACGGTCCTGCGGCTTCGCTCGCGGACGTCGTCGTCGCGCTCGACGACGAGGCGCGCCTGTCGAACTGGGCCCTTGCCGGGACGAACCCGCCCGCCGACCGCCTGGCCGCGGCCCGGGCGGCCACCGACCGTGCCGTCGACGGCGTCCGTCGCCAGGTGCCGCAGTTGCAGAAGGCGCACGCGACGGCCGCCCTCGACCGCGCGGGCCGCCTGTTCGACCAGTTCGACCTGCTCGGCGAACAACGCCGGTTCATCGACCTCGGGCTGATGCCGATCGACGCGGCGGCCGGCTACTACAACGACACCGTCGGTGGTGTGCTGCGCGTCCTCGACAGCATGAACGCGACCATCCACGACGCAACGGAGGTCGCGAACCTCCGCGACTTCACCACGGTCGTGCGCTTTCTCGCGGCGACGGGCCAAGAGCACAGCGTGCTGACGGCCGGGTTCGCGCAACGAAGCCTCTCACCCGGACAGACCAGCGATCTTCTGAGCGCGATCGCCGCTCAAGATGCATACCAGGCCTTGTTCCTGTCGCAGGCGGGGCCTTCACTGCGCACCGCGTTCGCACAGCGGTATCAACCCGGGAGCAGCGTCGTGAACCGCGTCCACGCGATGCGCAGCGTCGCCCTCGCCGGGAAGCTCAGCAGCACGACGGTTCCCGTGCAGGACTGGTTCAGCGCCGGCACGGCCCGGCAGGCCTCCTTGCGCGACGCGGTGCACAACGTGCTGCGCGCGGTCGAACGCAGCGGACTCGACCGAAAGCACTCCGCGGAGCGGGCGATGCTCTTCTACGGCCTCGGTGCCGGCGCGGCGCTCCTCGCCGCGCTGGCGCTCGCATACGTCATCGTGCGCACCACCACGAGGCCGCTGCGCCAACTCACGGTCGCGGCGCGCGACGTGTCGGAGCGGCAACTGCCACAGCTCCTCGAGGCGCTGCACTCCGATCCGTCCGAGACCGACTTCGGCGCGATGCACCCGATCGAGACCACCTCACGCGACGAGGTAGGCGAGCTCGCTCACGCGTTCAACTCCATCGAGACGGTGACCGTCGAGGTGGCACGCGAGCATGCCGCGCTGTTGCGGCAGGGGATCAGCGATCTCTACGTCACACTCGCGAGACGGAACCAGACCCTCATCGAGAGTCAGCTGCGCTCGATCGACGAGCTCGAATCCCGCGAGAGCAATCCCGAGACGCTCGCGACCCTCTTCCGGGTGGACCACTTCGCCACCCGCATGCGTCGCAACGCCGAGAGCCTGTTGATCCTCGCCGGCGTCGACCCGCCCCGGCCGTCGACGACTTCGGTGCGGATCTTCGACGTCGTGCGGGCGGCCGCCTCGGAGATCGACGACTATGCCCGCATCGACATCACGGACGTCGACGAGGAAACCGCGATCGCGGGCCGCGTGATGATCGACCTGACCCACCTGCTCGCGGAGCTGCTCGAGAACGCAACCGCGTTCTCGCCGCCTGGATCGCGGGTCGTCGTGCACGGCGCGGCAACTGACGACGGGTACGAACTTTCCGTGGTGGATCAAGGTCTCGGGATGCAGCCGGACGCGATGGCGGCCGCCAATCTTCTCCTGCGGGAGCCGACGCCGCCGCGCCTCGCCCTTTCCCACTCGCTCGGCCATCTCGTGGTCGCGCGTCTCGCGGCGCGCGCGGGCATTCAGGTGGAGCTGCGAGACGGCTCGCCCGGTGTGGTCGCAGTCGTCTCGATTCCCGGCGCACTGATCCTCGAGCCGGCGGCCGGTGAGGCGGCAACGCGTACGCCGGCCGAGGCGCCGTTACCCCGTCGTGTGACGCGCGGCATCGACACCCGGGCCCGTATCGAAGCGGCCGCGGGGGCCACGGGCACGGCGGCCGGCACGACCGGAGCGGAGGGAGCAACGCGAACAGGGCCGCCCCGGCGACCCGAGCCAGTCGGAGTCGACGCCGACGCGTCGAGAACCGCCGGGGGCCCCGAGATGACCGAGATCGCGTCGGGCGCCGACGCGGAGGCGCGCACCAGGCCACCGGGATGGACCGCGTCGGGCCTGCCCCGGCGCATCCGCAAGACCGCGATCAAGGCGTTCCGCCGCCGCGCGGTGTCGCAACCGCGGCCGCCCCACGAGGTCTTCGAGACCATCGCGCGCTACGAGTCGGGTCGCCGGCGCGGGCTGCGAGACGCGGCAGCGGGCGCGGCCTCGATCGCCGAGCCTGCGGCGCGGGGCGACAGCGGTGGCCCGACGCCGCCGGAGCAGGTCACCGACCGTGTACGCCCCGACGCATTGCCTCACCGGAAGCCAGGGAAGACACTCGTACCCGAACGCACCGAACCGGAGCCACGGCCCGATCCCCGATCGCCGGAGGAAGCATTCGAGACCGTCGCCCGCTACGAGTGGGGCCGGCGGCGGGCTCAGCTGTCCGGCCAGCCGGACGACGACGAGGGCAGCCGGCGGTCTGACGACCCCGGCGACACCGCCCCAGTGGAGGACGAGTGATGAACAACGGCGACAGCGAGTACCACAACCTGAACTGGATCGTGACGCGGTTTGCGGAGCGCGTCCCGGATGTGGCCGAAGCCGTCGTCGTCTCGTCCGACGGTCTGCTGATCGCGATGTCGGACGGGCTCGACCGCGCCGGTGGTGACCGGCTCGCGGCCGTCGCGGCCGGTCTCATCAGCATCGCCCATGGCGCCGGCCAGCCCCTCGACGGTGGCCCGGTGCAACAGATCATCATCGAGATGGAACGCGCGCTGTTGTTGACGATGGCGATCAGTGACGGGTCGTCGCTCGCAGTCACCGCGACCCGCCCGTGCGACATCGGGTTGATCGCCTATGAGATGGCGGTGCTCATCGAGAAGATGGGAAGCGGGCTCACCCCGCAGCTGATTGCCGAGCTGCAACAGGCGCTCCCGCGGTGACCGACAACGGCAACGGCGGCCCCGCGCGTCTCGTCCGTCCGTACGTCATGACCGGCGGGCGCACGAATCCCGCCGCGCCCGACCTGCGCCTCGAGACCATGGTGCGCGCCACCGGCAGGTCGCGGTCGGGACCTACCCCTTCCGCCGAGGCGCGGGCGATCCTCGAGCTGTGCCGTGAGCCGTCGTCGCTCGTCGAGATCTCCGCTCGGGCCCGCCTGCCCGTCGGCGTGACACGCGTCCTCGTCGCCGACCTCGCCGCCGAGGGGTTGGTCGAGACCGCGTCGCAACAGTCAGACCGACACGACGTTGCGTTCCTTCAAAAGGTGCTGGATGGAATACGTGAGCTCTGACCACGAGACGCTTCCCGCAGAGGCGTCGACCGTCTCTCCGCCGTCGCTGCCGCAGTCGGTGAAGCTGCTCGTCGCGGGTGGCTTCGCGGTCGGCAAGACGACGTTCGTGAGCGCGATCTCGGAGATCCGGCCGCTCACCACCGAAGCCGCGATGACCACCATCGGTCTCGGCGTCGACATCAGCGCGCCGGGCGAGAAGGTCAGCACCACTGTCGCGATGGACTTCGGGCGAATCACGCTCGAGAGCGGCATCGTGCTGTACCTCTTCGGCACGCCGGGCCAGGATCGCTTCTGGTTCATGTGGGACGAGCTCACGCGCGGGGCGCTCGGCGCGGTCGTGCTCATCGACACCCGCCGGCTCGACGAGTCGTTCGCGGCGGTCGACTTCTTCGAGTCGCGCGGCGTGCCATTCGTCGTGGCGCTCAACTGCTTCGACGGCTTCGCCCGGCACATGCCATGGGAGGTCCGTGAAGCGCTGGCGGTGTCGGAAGACGTGCCGATCCTGCTCTGCGACGCGCGCAGCCGCAGCTCCGCGAAGAACATCCTCGTGACCCTGGTCGAGGAAGCTCTCCGCCACGCGCGCACCGAGCCCAACACCTCCAGCCTCGCGATGTAGCCCACGGTCAGCGCTGGAGATCGACCGCGATCTCGACGACGGGGCCGGCGCGTGACGTCGTCTCCGAGGGCGCCCGGAATCGCCGCAACGTCTCCATCATCGCGACATTCGACTGCAGGATCGTGCCGTACAAGCGGTCGACGTGCTCTTCACGTGCACGACGGGCGAGGGTTCGCAGGAGGCGCGAACCGATCCCTTGCCGGTGCCACTCGTCGACGACCTCGACCGCGACGTCGGCTGCACGCACGTCGTCGTGGCGACGCACGTAGAACGCGATCCCAACGGGCTCGGTGCCCGCCACGGCGACAACCGCCTCGTGATCGTGGTGGTCGACCTCGCTGAAGTACCGCACTTCCTGTTCGGACAACTGCGGCTTCACGCCGTGATATCGGAGGTAGCGCGACTCAGGGCCGAGCCCGTCGAAGACGTCGCGCACGGTTGACGTGTCGCCGGCGGCGAGCAGCTGGTACGCCAGGCGGCTCACGTCGCCGCTGCGCATCGTCGTACCCCGCCTATCCGGCTTCCATCTCGCCGACGCCGGCCTGCACGAGCAGCGCGTTCTCGACGACCGGCTCCTCGAGCACGACCACGGACGCCCGGCCCGGCAGCACCCGCATGACGACGGCCGCCGCGACCACCGCGACGACAGCCGCGATCACCGACACCACGTCCGCACCGTGGATGAACCCGTGGCGGGCGGCGTCGACCAGTTGCGCGCCCGCGTGTCCCCCGACCTGGCGGCCGGCATCGATCGCGGCGCCGATCGACGCTCGGCTGGCCTGGAGCGCGGCCGCGGGAACCCCGCGCGGAGCACGCAGCGCCAGCGTCGAGCGGTAGCCCGACGAGAACACGCTCCCGAGCAGCGCGACACCGAGTGCCCCGCCGACTTGGCGCGTCGTGTCGTTCACCGCGGAGCCGACCCCGGCCTTCTCCTTCGGAACTGAGCCCATGATGGACGCGGTCGCCGGCGCGATGGTGAGACCCATCCCCGCCGCGAACAGCACGCTGCATACGAGCAGGAAGTCGTAATGGCTGTGCACGCTCGCCCCTGCGCGCACGGCTAGCGACAGCGCGACCACCGCCAAGCCCGTCGCAATCACCGCCCGCGCGCCGAAGGCGTGTACGAGACGGGGCGTGAGGTTCGCCACGGGCACCAGCACGAGCGCGAAGGGCAACACCCGGATACCGGCTGCGAACGGGCTGTATCCGAGCACGAACTGAAGGTGTTGCGTCATCACGAAGATCGTGCCGAACAGGCAGAAGTACACGACCGTCACCGACAGGCTTGCGGCCGTGAAGCGCGGGTTGCGGAAGATCGCGAGATCGAGCATCGGGTGCGCGCTGCGAAGCTCGACGACGACGAACGTAGCCAGCGCGACGAGCGCGACCGCGAACGAACCGAGGATCTCCGCGCTGGTCCATCCGTGATCCGGCCCCTGGATGATCCCGAAGACCAACGCGACGAGCCCCACCAACGAGAGCAGCGCGCCCGCCGGGTCTGCTCGACCGGCGTCGGGGTCTCGCGACGTCGGCACGAAGACGCGTCCACCTATCAGCGCGAGCGCGACGATCGGCAGGTTCACGAGGAAGATGGAGCCCCAGTAGAAGTGCTGGAGCAGCCACCCGCCGGTCAGCGGACCGAGGGCGATGCCGACGCCCGCCATACCGGCCCACACCGCGATCGCCTTGGCCCGATCGGTCGGGTCGGTGAACACGTTGGTCAGGATCGAGAGTGTCGACGGGAACACGAATGCCGCGCCGAGCCCCATCACGCCGCGGGTGAAGATCAGGGTCGTCGCGGTGCCGGCGAGCGCGGATGCCACGGAGCCCGCCGCGAACACGAGGAGGCCGGCGTTCAGTGCGCCTTTCCGCCCGAACCTGTCGCTCACACTCCCCGCGGTCAACAGGAGCCCGGCGAACACGAGCACGTAGCTGTCGACGATCCACTGCAACTGGTTGTTCGAGGCGTGGAGGTCTCGCACCAACGTCGGGATCGCGACGTTGAGGATCGTGTTGTCGAGCGTGATGATCACGAGGCTCAGACAGAGCACGAGCAGCGTCCACCAACGCCGCGAACCGGCCCGGTTGGCCCTTTCCTCGACCGAGATGACGTCCATCACCGCTCCCCGTCGTCGGAACTCGAGCGGACGCTAACGGTTCTACTACATTTTTGCAAGTCTTCAATACTGTTACCAGAGCCACAACTGCACCTGTCATACCGAAGGCCGCGACGGCCGGGTACCATGGGCCCGTGAAGAAGCGCACGTACGACCAGTACTGCCCGGTCGCCGAGGCGCTCGACGTCGTGGGCGACCGCTGGGCCCTGCTGATCGTCCGCGAGCTGCTCACTGGCCCTCAGCGCTACAGCGACCTGCAGACCACACTCCCCCGCATCCCACCCAACGTCCTCGCCACCCGGCTGCGTGAGCTCGAAGACGCCGGCCTGGTCACTCGGCGTGAGCTGCCCCCTCCCGCCGCCCGCACCGTGTACGAGCTCACCGACGAGGGCCGCGGGCTCGAGGGAGTCATTCGCTCGCTCGCCCGCTGGGGGATGCAGCGTCTCACGCCCCCGACGCGCGAGACGGTCGTGTCGCCGCGCGTGGCCCTCAACGCCGGGTTGCTCGCCTACGGCCGCCCCCGCGCCATCCGCGCGGCGCGGCGCACGTGGCGCGTGGTGATCGACGACACGGCGTACGTCCTGCGCCTCGACGGTGGACGCATCAAAGCGACACAAGGCGTAGGCACCGACGACGTCGACCTCGACGTCGAGGTGCACACGTCGGCAGCCGATCTCGTGCGCCTCCGCAAGGGGCTCATCGATCTTGCGACCGCGAAGAAGCGACGGTCGATCACCTACGCCGGGGCGCGCGCGGACCGGATCGAGGAGTTCGAGCGGGTGTTCGCGCTCGAACCGGCGGGCTGATCGTCAGCGGCCCGGGTCGCGCGGCTCGACGACGATCGGGACGCGTTCGTTGCGACGCACCCACAGGCTGTCGACCCACGTCGGAGGGCCCTCCGGGTCCGGCGTGAAGCACGCCGTGCGCGCCAGCAGGCGCGTGACGACGACGCGGGCTTCCAGTCGAGCGAGCGGGGCGCCGACGCAGTGATGAACGCCCCGCCCGAAACCGAGGTGCAGCCCGGCGTTCGCCCGACCCACGACGATGTCGTCCGGCTGATCGAACACCGACCCGTCACGGTTCGCGGCGCCCCAGAGGAGGCCCACGAGGGCGCCCGACGGGATCTCGACGTCCCCCAGGCGTACCGGCTGCGTGGTGAGGCGCGGGTGGAAGCGGAACGGCGACTCGAACCGCACCACCTCCTCGACGAACGCAGGCACCTGCGACGGGTCGCGACGAAGCGCATCCTGGAGCTGCAGGCGCGCGGCGAGAAGACGGATGGCCGTCCCGATCAGGCTCGTGGTGGTCTCGCTTCCCGCGCCGGCGAGGACCATCAACGTGAACGCAGCCTCGTCGCGCGTGAAGACACCGTCGTGGACGCCTCGCGCAGCCGCACCGAGCACGTCGTCGGGCCCGGGTGAGTGCAACGCCCGATCGAGCTGGTCCATGACGAAGGGCAGCATCGCGCCCGCTTCCTCCGCCACCGCGGGCATCTCGGCCAGAGTCAGTCGGCCTCCCATGAGCCGAGATCCAGCGAACACCCACCGCTGGATCGCGGCCGGGTCGGCGTCATGGAACCCGATGACCGACTCCGCGATGACGCGCGCCGGGAGGGGATTGCCGAGTTGCGCGGCCGCGTCGACTCGCTCCTGACGAAGCATTCCGTCGAGCAGCTCGTCGGCCAGCGCGCGCACGTGATCCTCGAGCGTCTCCATCTTCTTCTGCACGAGGTTGGGAAAGAAGGCCTTGCGGTGCAGCGTGTGTTCGGGCGGGTCGGCGCCGGCGAACACGTCGGGGCCTGAGCCGAGATCGAGAACGCCGACGCTGCCGTCCTCGTTCGTGACGAACGCTCGACGGAAGTGGTTCGAGAACTCCGCGATCCGACCGGCAGCCTCGGTGACGAGCGGCCACGTCGACACGAGGTACGCGTCCGTGCCGGGGACGCGCCACACCGGCGACGTGGCCCGGAGGTGTGCGTAGAACGGGTACGGGTCGTCGACCAGGTCGGCGGCGACGAGGCGGTCCACGGGCGGGACGCTAGGTCGCTGCGTCGTCGATCGTCACGCCTTCGTGGTCCGCGGCGACGTCGATCACGGTTACGCCCGCGCCTCGCAGTCGCCGGGCGACGGCCTCGCGCCCGCCCGGCGGCACGAAGAAGACGACACACCCGCCGCCGCCCGCTCCACACGCCTTGGCCGCCAGGGCCCCGGCGTCGCGGCCTACGTCGATGATGCGCTCGAGTACGCCGTTCGTGACCGACGGATGCAGCTCTTGCTGGAGCGCCCAGTTGTGGTCGATGCATTCCGCGATCTGCGCGCTGTCACGGCTTCGCAGCACGCGAGCCAGGTGCACCGCGACGTCGCGCAGTTCGCGCAACACGCCGGCGACCCGTGTGTCGCCCCGTTGATATGCACCCCAGACCGCGTCATGGATGTCACCCGAGAGCCGTGAGACACCCGAATGGCCGACGACGAGCCGTTCCACCAGCCCCCGCACCGCGATCGGTTCCACAGTCACCTCGTCGGTGAAACGGAACAGGTTGATGCCGCCGAACGCAGCCGCGTACTCGTCCTGCTTTCCGCCGATCACGCCGACCGCGCTCGCGACCGCACACGCGCCTTCCGCGATCGCCGCCGGCGAGACGTCCTGCCGCGTCGCCTGCCGCATCAACGCGAGCCATGCGACCGTCAACGACGCCGAAGAGCCCAAGCCCGCGCCCGACGGAAGCTCGAGTCGGTATCGCACCTCGATGCCGCGGTCGTCGGAGACCATCTCCGCGTGCGCGCGTGGGGTGACCGCGACCGAAACCACCGCACCGCCCTCGTTCAGGGCGAACGGCGGGATGTCGCTCCAACCTCCGGCGAGATCGATACGCAGCGGAGCTCGGGCCCGCATCGCGGCAGCATACGGGCGTGCGTGAAGTCGCGCGGGCCGCCGCTACGATGCGACGAGTGATCCGTCTCGCTCATCTGAGCGACACCCATCTCGTGGCCGACCCCGCGGGTCTTGTCGCCGGTTACGACAGCAGAGCCAACCTCGAGGCCGTCTTGGAAGCGTTTCCGGCCCGGCCCGACGTCGCAGTCGTGACGGGGGATGTCGCCGAAGACGGGAGCGCGGACGCGTATCACGGCGCCCGCGACGTCATCTCCTGCCTCACCGACGAGGTGCACTACGTCAGCGGGAACCACGACGATCCATCGACGATGAAGGCCGTGCTGGACGCGGGCGACGAGCTGCGCGTCGTGCCGCTGTCGCCGCAATGGAGCGTGGCCCTCTTGAGCTCGACGTGGCCCGGCCACGGCGCCGGGTGCGTCGATCCCGACACGCTCGAGCAACTCCGCGATGCGCTCGCACGCGCCACCACCAACGTGCTCGTGTGCGTCCATCACCCGCCCCTGTCGACGTGCGGCTACCCGTACTGCCGCACCGAGAACAGCTCCGAGGTGATGCAGGTGTTGACCACCTCGCCTCAGATCCGAGGCGTCCTGTCGGGGCACCTGCACCGGCGCTTCGACGTGCCGTACCGAGGGATCCGGTTCCTCGGCGCCCCGTCGACGTGCCGCCAGCTGAAGCACTGGCGCACCCCGACCCATTTCGCCTCCACGCCCGCACCACCGGCCGCGAGCCTCCTCCAGCTCCACGACGACGGCAGCATCGTCAACCGGTACGTCTTCGCGGATCGCCGCCAGCCACGTGCGTACCGACGCCTGCTCTCGCAGACATGGCAGCAGCTCGCGTCGCGCTGACGCTCACACTGCGAGCGCGGCGATGACCTCGTCGATCGACGCGTGGTCGGTGCTGTCGGCATCGAGGTGCTCGTAGCGAACGTTCGCTCCGGGGCCGAGCACGAATGTCGCGCCCAGTTGTGTCACCCGCTTGCCGGCCCGGTGCACGTGGTGTCCGTTGCGCCACGCCTGCACCGAGGCCCGCCACGTGCGCGGGTGCAGCAGCTCGGGAAAAGGAACGGCGCGCACCGAGGCCGCGCGAGCGGCCGCGCCGTCGTCGTCGACGAGCACGAGGAACGGAATCTGCTCGTCGTGCACGAACGCAGCCGCATAGCGGCGGTCTCCCGTGCCGATCGCGACGACCTCAGCGCCCTTGGCCGTGATCTGGTCGTACCGGCTGCGCAACTGCGCGGCGTGCTCGCGGCAGTGCAGTCAACCGAAGTGCCGGAGGAACACCAACACGACCGGTCGGTCGCGCCAGCTGTCGCCCAGCCGGTGCATCGCACCGTCGGGGCCGGACAGTTTCAGATCGGCGAGCGCGTCGAGGTCCACGGCCGGAAGCGTACGCCCGCCCGGCCACAGCGGCACTGCCTCATCCCGCGCCGCGGAAGCTGCGGCCCGGGAAGTACTCGGCGGCCGGGTCCACGAGCACGTTGACGATCGCCGGTGCCTCGGCCGCCAGGGCCCGTGAGAGCGCCGGGCGCAGCTCCTCGGGACGTTCGACCAAGATGCCCTCGCCGTCGAACGCCGGTGCCATCCGCTCGTAGTGGCGTACACCGAGCGGGACCCACTGGGCGCTCCAGCCCAGGTTGTTGAGCACCACCGTGGTGATGGGCAGCCCGAAGCGCGCCGCGGTGTCGAGCTCCATCGCGTGGAACCCGAACGAACCGTCGCCGACGACCCAGACGACCTGGGTGCCCGGCCGCGCGCACGCCGCCGCGAGCGCGAAGCCGATGCCGTGACCGATGCATCCGAGGTTTCCCATGGTCGGCGTCCGGCCCGGTTCGTAGGCGGGGAACGTCGCGTTCGTCCACATGAGCATGTTGCTGGCGTCCGCGATCACGGTCGCGTCCCGACGCAGCAACGAAGCGAGCTCCATACAGACCCGGAGCGGATGCAGGGGGACGGCATCGGAACGCGCGAGCTCCTGCTTGGCGGCAGCAATCCGCTCGCGCTGCCCGCGCAGCGACGAGATCCATTCGTCGGTTGCGAGCGGCTCGGCCTTCTCGCTGAGCTGACGCAGTGCCGCCTTCGCGTCGGCGACCATCCCGAGGCTCACCGGCACGCGGTTCCGGCCGATCTCGCGCGGGTTCACGTCGATCTGGATCATGTGGTCGAGGTGCGGAAAGAACCCGTAGCCGAAGAAGTAGTCGAGCTGCTTGCCCACGACGAGCAGCACGTCGGCCTGGTACACGATGTTCTGCCAGTCCTGGCCGAAGCACAGCGGGTGGTCGTCGGCGACGATGCCCCGCGCCGCCTGCCGCGTCACGAGGGGAACACGCGCTCGTTCGACGAACATGCGCAGCTCCTCACCGGCGCCGGCCCACCACACGCCACTGCCGGCGACGACAGCCGGCCGTCGCGCTCCCGCGAGCAACTCGAGCGCGCGGGCGACGTCGGCGTCGGCCGGCGCGCCACCGCGAGCCAGCGACGCGGCGGCAACGGGGCTCTGCACCGTCTCCTCGTCGACGACGCTGTGCACGAGATCGATCGCGAGCTCGAGGTACACCGGCCCCGGTCGGCCCGTCGTGGCCTCGCGGAACGCGAGATCGACGTATTCGGGGATGCGATCGGCGTGGTACACCCGGCGGGCCCACTTCGTGACGGGCCGCACGATGTCGAGCTGGTCGAGCGACTCGACCTCGCCCGTGTCCTGGCCCCGAAGCGTCGCCGCCCCGGCGATGCACACGAGCGGCGAACCGCTGTTCCACGCGTTCGCGATGCCAGTGAGCGCGTTCGTGAGACCGGGCCCCGCGGTGACGAGGCACACACCAGGTTGCCCCGTCGCGAGCGCCCAGCCCTCGGCCGCGTGCGCGGCGGCCGCCTCGTGCCTCACGTCCACCACCGTGATTCCGAGGCGCTTCGCCGCGTTCCACGTCGGGTCGATGTGTCCGCCGGCGAGCGCGAAGACGTGACTCACACCGGCGCGCTGCAACGCCGTGGCCACGAGCTCGCCACCGGTGCGGGCCATCACCGCGACGGTTCCGCGTCGAGGAGTTCGGTGATCTGACGGCGCACGGCCTCGACGCGCTCGCCAACCGGCGTCGCGTCGTTCAGCTCACCGAGACCGATGACCGCGTCACGGTCGAGGCCGTAGACGCGGGCGACGACGTCGACGGCGGGGCCGCCGAGCTCGGGGTGAACCACCCCGAGGGTGTTGCTGTAGAGCGTGATGGGGTGGAAGCCCGCGGTCAACAGCATCCAGCCGAGCACGCAGAAGCCGCCGTCGCCCATGAGGATGCCGGCGTTGAGCCGCGGCGGCAGGCCGTCGCGCGCTTGCGTGAGGAGCTCGCGGTTCACAGCATCTCCGGCACGTGCGGGCCACCGCCCACATAGATCGTCTCGCCCGAGAGGAAGCTCGCGGCATCGGACGCGAGGAAGAGAATCGGGTACGCGATCTCCTCGGGCCGGCCGGCACGGCCGACCGCGTTGGAGGAGCCTCCCACCTCGTCGGGATCGCGGCCGATGCGATGCATCTCCTTCACGAACCCCTCGGACGCGACCGCGCCCACCGCGACGCAGTTCACCCGGATGCCCTTTGGTGTCAGCGCGCCGGCGAGCGTCTTCGTGAGGTTGTTGACGCCCGCCTTCGCCGCCCCGTATGGCGCGACATACGGCAGGCCGAGCTGGCTCGCGCCCGACGACACGTTGACGATCGCGCCGCTCCCCTGCGGGATCATGTGATGCGCGGCGGCTTGCGACAGGAGGAACACGCTGCGCAAGTTGAGCGCGAGCATGTTCTCCCAGGCGTCCACCGTCCAACTCTCGAGCGGGTACGAGTGCGAGCCGCCCGCGTTGTTGACGAGGACGTCGATGCGGCCGTGCTCCTCGATGGCGCGGTCGATCAGTGCCTGGCACTGCGCCGGATCACGCACGTCGGTCGGCACGACGAGCGCGCGCCCGCCACGCTCGCGGACCTCGGCGGCGACCTTCTCCAGGTTCGCCGCCTTCCTGCTCGCGAGCACCACTGGCGCACCCGCGTCGGCGAACAGCAACGCGGTGGCCCGACCGATACCCGTGCCACCTCCGGTGATCACCGAGACCCGCCCCGCGATGTCGAACGCCTCGAGCGCCATCGGCTCCCCCTACCGCCGGGACCCCTTCCCCGTTCGTGGAGGAACGGTCGCCGGCCCGCGCAATCTATGCCTTCCGCTCCGGCGGCGCGTGCGCCCGAACGCCGCTCGGGTCATGATCGACCGGGTGTGAGCGAAGGGTGGGCCATGCTGAAGGACTTCTACATCGCGTTCTCGACGATCAGCTTCACACTGCTCGGCCTCTGGTTCATCGTCGTCCAAACTCGCCACGCGGAATGGCGTGGCCGCGCGCTGCACCGGCGCCGGGCATACGCCGTGTCGCTGCACTTCGCGTTGCCAGGGATCATGGGGCTGCTCTCGCTCGTCGACCCGAACAGCCGCACCATCTGGCGGGCGTCGTTCGCCGTCATCGCCATCGGCGGAGTCTTGGTGCTCGTGGCCGTGCGCGGGCCGGCACCGGGCCCGCTCGGCCTGGCCGCATACGCGGCCGCAATGGCGGGATACGCGCTCATCGCACTGATCGCGATCACGCCGAGCACCGTGCACGAGGTCGGCATTGACCTCACCGCCGCCCGCGTCGAGGCCATCCTCTTGTCATCCGAGGTGTTCCTCGGGGCGAATGTCGCATGGTTGCTCATGTTCGACCCGATCGAAACCCGCGAGTAACGACCGCACACGAAAGGAACGGAATGAACGAGACGAAGTTGCGCGTGGTGGGCGCCGGCCTGGGCCGCACCGGAACCCACTCGTTGAAGCTCGCGTTGGAGCAACTGCTCGGGGCGCCCTGCTACCACATGCTCGAGGTGTTCGCGCACCCCGAGCACGTGCCGCTGTGGCAGCAGGCCGTCGACACCGGCGACGCGCCGTGGGACGAGCTCTTCCGGGGCTACGCGGCAGCGGTGGACTGGCCGGTGGGCTCGTTCTACCGCGAGCTCGCCGACGCATACCCGGACGCGGTCGTGCTGTTGTCGACCCGCGACACCGATGGGTGGTGGAAGAGCGCCCACGCGACCATCTTCAACTTCCCCGACATGGAGACTGCGCCGGAGATGGCCGGCTGGCTCCGCATGGTGAGCGACATGATGGCCAGCCGCTTCACGGCCGACCTCGACGACGAGGCCGCGGCGAAGGCCGCCTACGAACGCCACAACGCGGAGGTCCGCGCGTCGGTGCCGCCGGAACGGCTGCTCGAATGGCAGCCCGGCGATGGCTGGAAGCCCCTCTGCGACGCGGTCGGCATCGCCGTGCCCGACGAGCCGTTCCCGCATGTGAACACCACAGCCGAGTTCCGGGCCATGGCCGGCCTCGATCCACAGACCTGATCCAGGTACACAGACCTGACACGGTTGTCATGGTGAGGTGGCCGGGACGTACACTTCCCGGCGATGCGAGGGATCATCAGCACCGCCGGATACGTCCCGTACCACCGCCTCCAACGACAGGCCATCAGCACAGTCTTCAAGGGCGCCCCCGCGAAGGGCTCCCGCGCGGTCGCGTCGTACGACGAGGACACGACCACGTTGGGAGTCGAGGCGGCGCGCTTCGCACTGCGCGCGGCGCCCGAGAACCTCGAGCCCGCCGCGCTGTGGTTTGCGACAGCCGATCCCGCCTACCTCGACAAGACCAACGCGACCGCGATCCACGCCGCGTTGCGCCTCGGCGTCGAGACGCCGGCGTTCGACATGGTCGGCGCGGTGCGATCGGGCGTGGGGGCGTTGCGCACCGCGCTCGAGACGCGTGGGCCCGTCCTGGTCGTGACGTCCGATACGCGCAACGGCGCCCCCACGGGCATCGAAGAAGCCTCGGGCGGTGACGGCGCCGCGGCCGCGCTCATCGGCGACGACTCCGACGGACCGGTCATCGCCGAGTACCTCGGCGGCGCGAGCGCGACCGAGGAGTTCATCGACCGGTGGCGCACACCGGGCGATCGTGTCTCGAAGGTGTGGGAGGAACGCTTCGGCGAGACGCAGTACCTACCGCTCGGCGAACGGGCGTGGAACGGCGCGCTGAAGCAGGCCGGCCTCTCGCCCGAGCAGATCGACCGGCTCATCGTCACCGGCCTGCACTCGCGCGCGGTTCGAGGCCTCGCGGGCCGGCTCGGTGCAACGAACGCCGCGACGGTCGACGACCTCTCGGCCACCGTCGGCAACACCGGTGCCGGGCACCCCTTGCTGTTGCTCACGAGCACGCTCGAGGACGCCGAGCCCGGCACGGTGATCGCGCTCGTCGTGCTCGCCGACGGCGTCGAGGTGCTGCTCTTCCGGGCCACCGACGCGATCAGTTCGTACCGCCCGGCCCGTAGCGTCGCCACGCAGGTCGGCGCGGGTGGCGACGTCGACTACGGCAAGTTCCTCGCGTGGCGCGGCATGGTGACGCTCGAGCGGCCCCGGCGCCCCGAACCCGATCGCATCTCTGCGTCCGCAACAGGACGCAACACCGAGTGGAAGTACGCGTTCGTGGGCTCGCGCGACCGTGCAACCGGAGCGCTGCACCTGCCGCCGGCACGTGTGTCACGCGAAGGCGGCGCGCAGGACGACATGGAGCCGGCGCCGATGGCCGACGTGCCCGGCACGATCGCGAGCATCACCGTCGACCGCATCGCCTATTCGCCCAGCCCGCCCATCGTGTTCGCCGTCGTCGACTTCGACGGCGGCGGGCGGCACGCGGTGGAGCTGACCGACAGCGACTTCGGTTCGCTCGAGGTCGGCGACCGCGTCGAGATGACCTTCCGCCGGCTGTTCACCGCCGACGGGATCCACAACTACTTCTGGAAGGCCCGGCCCATCCGGGCGTAAGGAGCAGCCATGGCCTCGCAGGGCATCAAGGACCGTGTCGCGATCGTCGGGATGGGCTGCACCCCGTTCGCCGAGCACTGGAACAAGAGCGCCGACGACCTCATGATCGAGTCCACGACGGCTGCGTTCCAGGACGCCGGCCTCGACAAGGACGCGATCGACGCGTACTGGGTCGGCACGGCGATGTCGGGCGCGAGCGGGATGATGCTCGCCCGGCCGCTGCAGCTGCAGAACAAGCCGGTCACGCACGTCGAGAATTTCTGTGCCACGGCGTCCGAGGCGCTGCGCGGTGCCGCGTACGCGGTCGCGTCGGGTGCGTACGACGTCGCCATGGCCGTCGGCGTCGAGAAGGTCAAGGACAGCGGCTACCAGGGCCTCGTGGGTGCGGGCAAGCCTCCCACCGACGGCACGGGTCGTACCTTGACCGCGGCCGCGATGTTCGCCATGTGTGCTCCGGCGTACGGCGCGAAGTACGGCGTCGACAAGGACGAGATGCGCCAGGTGCTGGCCCGCATCGCGTGGAAGAACCACTACAACGGCGCCCGCAACCCCCGCGCGCAGTTCCGGCGCGAGGTGAGCATGGACACGATCTGCAACGCGCCGGTCATGGCCGGCGATCTGCGCGTGTTCGACTGCTCAGGCGTCGCCGACGGCTCGGCCGCAGCGATCCTCGTGCGCGCTGAAGACGCGCACAAGTACACCGACAAGCCGCTGTACATCAAGGCGCTGTCACTCGTCGCCGGTAACTGCAGCGGCAACGCCGACCCCAACTACGACTACACGTGGTTCCCCGAGATCAACGCGACGGCGCAGGACGCGTACGCGCAGGCCGGCGTCACGAACCCCCGCGACGAGATCGCGATGGCCGAGGTGCACGACTGCTTCACGCCGGCCGAGCTGCTCATCATGGAGGACCTCGGGTTCGCCGACCGCGGCAGCGCGTGGAAAGAGGTGCTCGCGGGCACGTTCGATCTCGAGGGCGACCTGCCGGTGAATCCCGACGGCGGCCTCAAGTCGTTCGGGCATCCGGTCGGTGCCTCCGGGCTGCGCATGGTGTTCGAGGCGTGGCTCCAACTGCGCGGCGAGGCGCCCGAGCAGCGGCGCATCAAGACTGCTGATCGCGGGCTGGCCCTCACGCACAACCTCGGCGGCTACCCCGGCGAGATGGTCAGCTTCATCTCCATCACCGGCACCGAGCGCGGCTGAACGACCCCCCGGCATTCCGGCGTCACTTCACGCGGACAGTGCGCGTGAACTGACGCCGTAATCTGGCGGTTCGGCGCGCCATCTCCCATTCTCGGAGGCTTGTCATGTCGCTGCGTGCGCTCGCAGGGTTCTGCTATCGACGGCGGTGGCTCGTCGTCGGCGTCTGGGTCCTCGCGCTCGTCGGGATGAACATGTTGTCGTCGGGCATCGGCCCGAACTTCACGACGAACTTCAGCGCGCCGCACACCGAGTCAACCCGGGCACAGAATCTCCTCACCACAGAGTTCAAGGCCCAATCCGGCGACACCGTGCAGGTCGCGCTGCAGGGCACCCCGTCGATGCGCGACCCGCAGGTGCACGCCCAGGTCGAGTCGTTGCGTGCCGCGCTCGCGCAGGTGCGGCACGTCACGAACGTCAGCGATCCCTACGCGACGCCGAACGGCATCTCGAAGTCGGGCACGATCGCGCTCGCGAACGCCCAGCTGAACGCGCCGGTCCACGAGATCTCGAACGACGTCGGCACACAGATGATCAGACTCGCCGAACGTCACACCACCCCGCAGCTCGAGGTGCGACTCGGTGGTCAGCTCATCCAGCAGTCGGAACGACCCAAGCCGCCGTCGAGTGAGGCGATCGGCATCCTCGCGGCGATCGTCATCCTGCTCATCGCGTTCGGATCGGTGCTCGCGATGGTTGTGCCGGTCGTGGTCGCGCTGGGCGGCATCGCGGTCGGCCTGCCGATCATCGGTCTCCTGACCCACATCTTCCCGTTACAGAGCTTCACCACGACGCTGGCCGCGATGATCGGCATCGGCGTCGGCATCGACTACGCACTGTTCGTCGTGACCCGATACCGCCAGAGCCTCCACGCCGGACACACACCGGAAGAAGCCGTCATGATCGCGATCGACACGTCCGGTCGCGCCGTTCTCTTCGCCGGGATGACGGTGATCATCGCGTTGCTCGGGATGCTCGCCATCGGCTTGTCCTTCATCAGCGGGCTCGGCATGGGCGCGGCCGCCGTCGTCGCCGTGACCGTGCTCGCGGCGGTGACGCTGCTCCCCGCAGTGCTCGGCTTCGTCGGCACCAAGATCGACACGTTGAGACTGCCGTGGGTGCACCACGAGGACGGCACTCGCGAAACGGTCTGGCACCGCTGGAGCCGCTTCGTGCAGGCCCGACCGTGGCCGCTCGCCATCACCGGCCTCGCCGTGCTGCTTGCGCTGGGCGCACCGGTGTTGAGCATGCGGCTCGGCTTCGTCGACGCCGGCAACAACCCGACGTCGACCCAGAGCAGGCAGGCCTACGACCTGCTGTCGAAGGGGTTCGGACCGGGCTTCAACGGCCCGTTCGTGTTGGCGATGGAGCTCCCGCCGGCCGGTGACCACCGGGCCGAGCTCGACGCGGTGCGCAACGCTGCGGCCGCGACACCGGGCGTCGCGTCGGTCACGCAGCCGACCTCGAATCCGGCCGGCACGACCGCGGTGATGCGCGTCTATCCCACGACCGCGCCGCAGGACCAGGCGACGGGCGCGCTGCTGCACCGTCTGCGCGACGACGTGATCCCGAAGGCGACGGCCGGCTCGGGGATGAAGGTGTACGTCGGCGGCTTCGCCGCGCAGACCGAAGACTTCTCGAGCCTGCTCGGACGCCGGCTGCCGGTGTTCATAGGAATCGTCGTGCTCTTGAGCTTCTTGTTGTTGATGGCGGTGTTCCGCTCGATCCTCGTGCCACTGAAGGCCGCGATCATGAACCTGCTGTCAGTCGGCGCCGCCTACGGCGTGATCGTCGCGATCTTCCAGTTCGGGTGGGGAAAGCAACTCGTCGGCGTCGCGAAGCAAGGGCCCATCCAGGCGTTCCTGCCGATGATGATGTTCGCGATCCTCTTCGGCCTCTCGATGGACTACGAGGTGTTCCTGCTGTCACGTATCCGCGAGGAGTACCTCCGCTCGCGTGACAACGCCGTCGCAGTGGCGGACGGGCTCTCTGCGACGGCGCGCGTCATCACGGCTGCCGCGGCGATCATGTGCACGTTCTTCCTGTCGTTCGTGCTCGGCAACAACATCATCATCAAGCTCTTCGGCATCGGGTTCGCGAGCGCGATCTTCATCGACGCAACGCTCGTGCGGCTCCTGATCGTGCCGTCGACGATGGAGCTGCTGGGCGAAGCCAACTGGTGGTTGCCGAAACCGCTCGACCGCCTGCTGCCGCACCTCGACGTCGAGGGCCACGCACTCGCCGCCGCGGCCTCCGAAGACCAGGACGAGCCGGACTACATCAGCCTCGGCAGCAGCACCGACTGAGAGGGACGCGCAGCCGCGGCTCGCGCCGCCGGCGCGAACGTGGAGCACGCCGTCAAGGACACGTCGCGAGACGGCAGACCCGGTCCACGCCGGCCGAATGCGCGCCGACGGCGCCGGATTTCAGAGGGCTGCCGCGACAGCAGCCGCGCGGAGGCTGCGGTAGAGCAGCGCCTGATCGCCGAGCCGGCGACGCAGCTCGCGTTCGAGCCCGGCGATCGGATACAGGTTCTGCGGGGCCCGCGTGTCCTTGTGCGGCTCCGACGCGAACCGCGGAAGCACTCCGCTTGCGACGTCCGCGAGCGCGATCGCGGCCTCGGGTGCCAGGTCCGAGGAGCACTCGCATCGCACGATGCCCGACCACGGCGAGCCCTCGGTGCCGGGGAGCCGCAGGTACCAGGAGTGCCGGCTGAACGACGTGCCGATCGTGAACACGGGCGTCCGCTCCCGCGGCGCGAGCGCACCCACGATGCGGTGCAGCTCCGGCGGGAGGTATGCCACTGCGTGGCTCTTGACGAACCCCACCGCACCTTCGATGTGCTGACGACCGCGCAACGGACCGTCGATCACGATCAGGTCGACCGACGCGTCATTCCGCGCCGCGTCCGCGATCGCGATCTCGGTCTGGGTCATGCGTTCGTGCACCGCGAGCATCAGGCCGGCGAGATCCGACGACGCGGCCATGCGGGCCGGGTACGTCACGAGCGGTGTCTCGATGTCGGTCGCAGTGGGCGCAGTGGAGAACACACCACGGACGACCGTGGCCGCCACGACTTCCGCTCGTCCGTCGCAACACACGGCACCGGCCGCGAACGAAGAACAGATGCCGGGCGACGCCTCGCCGGGTGCTTCCTCGATCCACACCCTCGCGTCGATGCGCCGAACCCCGTCGACGAACAGGATGCGACCGGTAACAGCGTCGGCAACGGATGCGATCGGCGACCACTCGGCCGCCGGCCGTTCGAGGTCGACGGCGACCTCGGCACTCGACGGCTCGACCTCGTCGATCCCGAGGCTGGCGCCGTAGTCGACGTCCCACGGGTCGACCGAGAACTTCATGATCACGCATCCACCCGCGTCACGACCGCGGTGCGCGGCCCCTTCACCACTTCGTAACGAACGGGCACACGCTCCGCGAGATCGCGTACGTGGGTCACGATGCCGACCATTCGGCCGTCGCGGCCGAGCGTCTCGAGCGTCGCCGCGACGGTGTCGAGGCTCTCGGCGTCGAGCGTGCCGAAGCCCTCGTCGAGGAAGATCGCGTCGAGCTTCGCGGCACCGTCTGCCGCCAGGCTGCCGACATGGTCGGCGAGGGCGAGCGCGAGGGCGAGCGCCGCCTGGAACGTCTCGCCGCCCGAGAGCGTCTTCACGGGCCGGCGCTCGTCCGCGTTGCGGTGGTCGATCACCTCGAATTCGTTGTGGTCGTCGACGCGCAGCGCGTACTGGCCGTTCGAGAGCTGCTCCAGGGTGCCTGATGCGCCCTCGACGAGGATCTCCAGCGCCTCGTTGACGATCCACTGCTCGAAGCGGTTCGAATGCAGCAGGCGGGCAAGCTCGCCGGCGACCTCGACCTGTTCGTGAACGGCCGCGAGACGCGCCGCGATGACGGCGGCCTCCCTCATGCCCGTGACGACTCGCTCGACCTCGGCCGACGCCGCTTGTTCCGCAGCCGCGGCGCGTTCGCGCAGGCTGCCAATGGTGGGCGCGGGACGCGCCGGTACGACCACGCCCGCGTGTTCGCACAGCTCCATGAGCTGTTGGAGCGCTTCGCGCGCGGCGGCCGACTGCTCCGCCGCCCGCTGCTCCTGCTCGGCCGCACGCTGCTTGTGGCCAGGGGATTGGGCCGCGGCCCACGTTGCGAGCTCGACCCAGCTCGCGACCAGGTCGGTGCCCATACCGGGCACCTCGAGGCCGGCGCGGACGAGCGGGTCGCGTTGGCGTTCGCACTGCTTGCGCGCATCGGCGAGCTTCCGGTCGATCCCGTCGATCTCGGCGCGCGCATCACGTTCGGCGATCGTGGCCTGCTTGGCGGCGAGCTGCAGCTCCTTGTGTCGCGCCCGGGCGGCACCGATCTGCGCGATCTGCTCCTCGAGCGCGTGGAGCGGCGGCGCGCCCGCCAGCTTCGCCCGCAACGCCGAGCATTGCTCTTGCAGGGCGTCGAGATTCGCGGTGATCCCGCCGGCGCGCTTCACGACATCGTCGAGCTTCGCCCGCAGCGCGTCCTCCTTCTTTCGCGCCACATCGCGCGCCTTGCGCGCCCGCTCCTTGTCGCCGAGCCGGACCCTCGGCTTCTTGGTGACGACCTGCTCGCACACCGGACACGGCTCACCCTCCACCAACGCGGCGGCAAGCTGCGTGGCGACGGTCTCCTCCACGGCGGCGTCGTACTCCATCTCGGCATGCTGGCGGGAGTGGGTTGCGGCTTCGAGCTCGGCCCGTGCCGCGTCGAGTGTCGGGAGCGCGTCACGAGCTGCGGCCTCGAGCTGGGCCAGCCGTGGCCGCAGCTCGTCGAGCTGGTTGTACGCCTCGACTCGCACATGCAGCGGCGCCGGATCGGCCAGACGATCGATCGCCTCGCCTTGGCGCGTCAGGTCCTTCTCCGTCTGCTCGCGCCGCCTCGTCGCTTGCTCGAGCTCGGTGACCGCAGCGGCTCGCTGCTCACCGAGGGTTCGCACCCCCGCGGGGACCTTGACCGCCTCGAGGTGCCGGACGGTGTCGAGCGCGGCGGCGGCGTCCTGCGCCGCGGTCCCGGCGGCCTTCTCGAGCGCGTCGAGCTCGGCCTCACCCTTTTCGAGCTGCGCGCGCAACTGCTTCAGGGCGGTGACGGCCGCGCGCGCGTCCCTCTCGGCCTCGGGTGTGCAGCCGGCGAGGCCGTCGAGGCGTTGCTGGTCGAGTGCGATCGTGTTCGCGCCTTCTTTCGCGCGTGCCCCCGCCGCCTGACGCATGCGGTCGTAGACACCGAGGTCGAGCAGCCTCACGAGGAGAGCCTGGCGATCCGACGGTGTGTCGTGCAGGAACCGCGCGAACTCGCCTTGCGGCAGCACGACACACTGGGTGAAGTGACGGAACGGCAATCCGATGAGCTCGGCCACGGCGGCGTTCATCTCGCGTGCATCGCCGGCGAGCACGTCGCTCCCCCGCTCGAGCCGGGCCTCCTTGGTCGTCGCGCCGGTCTTCGTGCGGCGCACGACGCGCGTGGCGAGATACTCGTCACCATCGATGTCGAAGGTGAGACTGACGCGGGCCTCGTTCGCACCCTGGGTGATCGCGGGTACCACGAGCCGGTCGTCGTCGTAGCGCGGCACCGAGCCGTAGAGCGCGAAGCAGATCGCGTCGAGCACGCTCGACTTGCCCGAGCCGGTCGGGCCGACGAGCACGAAGTAGTCGGCGTCGGTGAAGTCGATCTCCGTGCGGTCGCGAAACGCGGTGAAGCCCTCCACGATGAGACGGACGGGACGCATCAGCTCGCCTCGCGATCGAGCAGCTCGGCGAAGAGCCGGTTCAGGCGCGGGTCGTCGATGCCCTGGTCGTCGAGGTAGGCGGCAAAGAGCCCGTGCGGCGTGTCGTAGCCGGGCCGGCCGCCTCGCCGGCGATCTGACCCGGGCTCGCGCTCGCGCGGTTGCAGCCGCACCTCGACCACGCCCTCACCGAGCAGTTCGCGCACCTCTTCGCCGAGCCCGACGCGGCCGGGTTCCTCCACGAACACCCGGAGGAAGTCGTCGCCCGTACCGGCGAGCGCGCGCAGTTGTTCCGTGGTGCCGCGCAGTGTGCGCAGCCGCCGAGCGCCGCTCACCGCGACTTGACGGACCTGCGCGGGCGTCGACGGCGTCGCCTCGACGACGAGCACGTTTCCCTCCGGCTCGACGTCGCCGAAGTCGACCTGCAACGGCGAGCCCGAATACCAGATCGGCGCGGCGCCGCCGATCTGCTGCGTGCGGTGCACGTGGCCGACGGCGACGTAGTGCGCATGCGCGGGAAACGCGACGGAGCCGATGCAGTAGTCGTCGTGGGTCTGGGCCGAGCGCTCGCCCCCACCGAGGTGCGCGCCGGTGACCATTCCGTGCAGGGCGACGACGTTCACCGCGTCACCGGTGAAGGCCTCGGTGAGGTGCGCGATCATGCGCCGCATCCGCTCGTCGTAGAGGCCCGCGGTCTGACTCGCGTCGAGCCCCATGAGCTGCTCGGTGCGGACGACGGCGCGCTGTGAGCAGAAGGGCAGCAAGGCGAGCCGCACGTCGCCGCCCGCGCCGGCGTGCTCGATGACCCCGCCGTCGGTCGCGCGCCGGGGTTCGCCGAGCACGGTGACACCGAGCGCGGCGAACACCGGGCGGACGGCCTCGAAGCGCCGGGCGTTGTCGTGGTTGCCGGCCAGCATCACGACCTGTGCACCGGTGTCGCGTAGGTCGAGCAAGGTTCGCAGCACCAGTGCTTCGGCGTCGGGGTTCGGCGCCGCGGTCTCGTAGACGTCGCCCGCGATCACCACGACGTCGACCCGTTCGGCGTCGGCGATGCGGACGATGTCGGCGAGCACCGCTCGGTGTTCCGCGATCCGCGACTG
>JAMXLJ010000014.1 GCA_024281095.1 Acidimicrobiia bacterium
GACGACGTCCTGCTCGCGGACCTGCACTCCGTTGCGCTCGAGTGGGGCCTCTCCGTGCTCGTCGAGGCGCACGACGAACGCGAGATCGACCGCGCGATGCGTGCCGGCGCGCGCATTGTCGGGGTGAACAGCCGCGACCTGTCGAACTTCTCCGAGGACCTCGGTACCGCGCAACACCTCGCGGCACGCATTCCCGGAGGCGTCGTCGGTGTGGCGGAGAGCGCGATCCGCACACCGGAGGACGCGGCCCGCATGGCCGGTGCGGGCTTCGACGCGGTCTTGGTAGGTGAAGCGCTCGTGCGCAGCACCGACCCGACCGCGCTGGTCCGCCAGATGGCCGCTCAGAAGGTCACACGGCGCTGACCCAGGTGATCTCGGTGGTCAGCGCCCCGGTGCGCGCGCCAGACTCTCGGAGTGACCCGATTCCACCTTCCCGCCGACAAGATCCCGACCGCGTGGCGCAACGTCGTGCCGGAGCTGCCGGAGCCGCTCCAGCCACCGCTGCATCCCGCCACCAAGGAGCCGGTCGGGCCCGACGACCTCGCGCCCTTGTTCCCGATGGGGCTCATCGCGCAGGAGGTCGCCAGCGAGCCGTGGATCGACATCCCGGGTGAGGTGCTCGACGTACTGCGACTCTGGCGGCCGACGCCGCTCGTGCGCGCGGAGCGGCTCGAGCGTGCCCTCGGCACGCCGGCGCGCATCTACTTCAAGGACGAGTCGGTCTCCCCGGCCGGCTCGCACAAGCCGAACACCGCGGTCGCGCAGGCGTTCTACAACGCGGCCGAGAACATCCACCGGCTGACCACCGAGACCGGCGCGGGTCAGTGGGGCACCGCACTGGCCTTCGCGTGCCGGCAGTTCGATCTCGAGTGCAAGGTCTACATGGTGCGAGCGTCGTACGACCAGAAGCCGTATCGGCGCGTGATGATGGAGACCTGGGGCGGCGAGGTGGTGCCGTCACCCGTCGACCAGCCCGACCATCCCGGGTCGCTCGGCCTTGCGATCAGCGATGCCGTGCGTGACGCGGCAACACGCGACGACAGCCACTACTCGCTCGGCTCGGTGCTGAACCACGTCCTGCTCCACCAGACGATCATCGGCCTCGAGGCAAAGGAACAGCTCGCGCTCGCCGGTGAGACTCGTCCCGACGTGGTGATCGCGAGCTGCGGCGGCGGCTCCAACCTCGGTGGCATCGCGTTGCCGTTCCTCGACGACGATGAGATTCGCCTCGTCGCGGTCGAGCCCGCCTCGTGCGCCACGCTCACCGAAGGGCGTTTCGACTACGACTTCGGTGACACCGCCGGGATGACGCCACTGCTCCCGATGTACACACTCGGACACGAGTTCGTCCCGCCCTCGATCCACGCGGGGGGCCTGCGGTATCACGGTGACTCGCCGATCATCTCCAACCTCGTGAAGGCGGGCCGGATGGAGGCGATCGCGTACCCGCAGGGCAAGACCTTCGAGGCCGCGATCCAGTTCGCCAACACCGAGGGAAAGCTGCCCGCTCCGGAGACCGGTCACGCGGTGCGCGCCACGATCGACGAGGCCCTCGCGGCGAAGGAGGCCGGAGAGGCGCGCGTCATTTTGTTCAACTACTCGGGCCACGGCCTGCTCGACCTCAGCGCCTACGACGACTACCTGCACGGAAGGCTCGTCGACGCCTGACGTGCAAGTCGCACGGCGACGCGTCCAGTACCGTGTCGGCGTGTTCGTGAAGGTGTGCGGGATCACCCACGAAGATGACGCGCTGCTTGCGGTCGCGCTCGGCGCGGACGCGCTCGGTTTCGTGTTCGCTCCGAGCCGGCGCCAGATCCGTCCCGACCAGGCCGGCGAAATCGTCAGGCGCCTGCCGCACGGTGTGGTCACGGTGGGCGTCTTCCGCGACGAGCGACCCGAGCGGATCGTCGAGATCGTGAACCGTCTCGGGCTCACCGGTGCGCAGCTCCACGGGCGTGAGCCGCTCTCCGAGGTGCGTTGGGTGCGCAAGCGGGTGTCGTTCGTGATCCAGGGGTTCGCGGCCGGTGACCCGGCGGTCACCGCGGCCGCGAACGGCCCGGCCGACGTCGTGCTCATCGATTCGCCCCATCCGGGCTCGGGCCGCGTGTTCGACTGGTCGCTCGCCGAAGGCGCCCCGGGGGGCGCGCGCCTGCTCCTCGCCGGTGGGCTCAACGGTGACAACGTCCGCGAGGCGATCCGCCGGGTCCGCCCGTGGGGTGTCGACGTGTCGAGCGGGGTCGAGGCCACCCCGGGGCGCAAGGACCCGCGCAAGTTGCGGCGCTTCCTCGAGGAGGCGAAGGCGGCAGGGGACGAGCTCGCGGCGAAGCTGACGGCCACGGTGTCGAGCCGGTCGTCGTTCCCCAATCGCCGCGCCGATCGCCCCTACGACTGGGCCGAGGACGAGGCGCTCGACGCGTGACGTCGCTCGCGCGCGGGGAACCCGTGCTCCTGGGCCCGGCGGGGCCCGAGCCCACAGGGCTCGGTCGCTTCGAGGGTGATTTCGGCGGCCGCTTCGTGCCCGAGAGCCTCGTGCCGGCGCTCGAGGAGCTCGAGCACGAGTTCCGCGCCGCGTGGCATTCCGACGAGTTCCGTCGGGAGTTCGCCGATCTGCTGCAGTCGTACGCAGGCCGTCCGACACCCGTCACGGAGTGCCACCGGCTGTCCGAGCGTCTCGGCGTGCGCGTGCTCCTCAAGCGTGAAGACCTCACGCACACGGGCTCGCACAAGATCAACAACGTGCTGGGCCAGGCACTGCTCACACGTCGCATGAGCAAGCGGCGTCTCATCGCCGAGACCGGCGCGGGCCAGCACGGAGTCGCCACTGCGACGGCTGCCGCGCTGTTCGGTCTCGAGTGCATCGTGTTCATGGGCGCCGTCGACGTCGAGCGTCAGTCGCTGAACGTCTTTCGCATGCGGTTGCTCGGTGCCGAGGTGATCCCGGTGCATTCCGGGAGCGCGACGCTCAAGGACGCCATCAACGACGCGTTGCGCGACTGGGTCGCGACCGTCGAGACGACGCACTACTGCATCGGATCCGTCGTAGGCCCGCACCCGTATCCGTGGATGGTGCGCGAGTTCCAACGCGTGGTCGGCGACGAAGCGCGCACCCAGTGCCGCGCGTTGCTCGGCGGCGATCCCGACGTCGTGGTGGCGTGCGTCGGCGGCGGCTCCAACGCGATCGGCACCTTCGCCGGCTTCGTCGACACCGATGCCCGCCTCGTCGGCGTCGAAGCCGCGGGGCTGGGCCTCGAGAGCGGCAAGCACGGCGCTTCGGTCAACCGCGGCGTGCCCGGTGTGCTGCACGGGGCGAAGTCGTTGTTCCTCCAGGACGAGCACGGTCAGATCCGCGAGGCCCACTCCATCAGTGCAGGGCTCGACTACCCCGGGGTCGGCCCCGAGCACGCCGCGCTCGCGGCTGCGGGCCGGGCCGAGTATGCCTGCGCCACGGACCACGAAGCTCTCGACGCGTTCCAGGCGCTGTCCGTCACCGAAGGCATCGTTCCCGCGCTCGAGCCGTCACACGCGCTCGCGTGGGTGACGCGGGCGGCCCGTGAGGGATCGATCGCACCGGGCTCGACGGTGCTCGTCACGTTGTCCGGGCGCGGCGACAAGGACGCGATGCAGGTCGCGGAGCACCTCAGCGGCGACAGTCGATGAAGCTCGAATCACATCTGCGAGAGCGACGCGAGGCGGGCCACAAGCTGTTGGTGCCGTACGTCACCGGAGGCCTCGGCGCCGGATGGCGCGACGTCCTCCGCGCGGTTGCAGCGGCCGGCGCGGACGCGATCGAGGTGGGCATCCCGTTCTCCGACCCCGTGATGGACGGCAAGACGATCCAGGAGGCGTCACAACGCGCGCTCGAGATCGGTGCCACACCGGACGCCATCATCGCCGATCTGCGCGGCATCGACATCGACATCCCGATCGCGGTCATGACGTACTACAACCCGGTGTTCCACGCCGGCCACGAGCGGTTCGCGTCCGCCCTTGCCGACGCCGGTGTCGACGCGGCGATCATTCCCGACCTTCCGTTCGACGAGCTCGACGGGTGGGGTGACGCCGCCGATCGGGCCCGGGTGGAGACGGTGCTCCTCGCCGCGCCCACCACGCCCGAGGAGCGCCTGCGTCTCATCTGCGAGCGCTCACGCGGGTTCGTCTACGCGGTCGCCCTCATGGGGGTCACGGGGGAGCGCGCGAATCTTCCCGAGCAGGCGCTCACGATGGGGCGGCGCTGCAGCAAGGTCACCGACCGTCCCGTGCTGCTCGGCGTCGGCATCTCCACGCCGGAGCAGGCCGTGCAGGCAGCCGGCGCCGCCGACGGCGTCGTCGTCGGCAGCGCGCTCGTGCGGCGGCTGCTGCAGGGCGGCGGACCCGACGAAGCGGGCGCGTTCGTCGCCGGGTTGCGCGCCGCGCTGGACGCGGCCACATAGGGTAACGGCCGTGACATTCGAGCCCCCCGCGCCGAACGCCGACTGCGACTTGTGCGAGGCCGCGCGCATCACCGAATGGTTCCACGAAGACGACGTGTGCTGGATCGCCGAGTGCGAGATCTGTGCGGTGCCGATGGTCGTGTGGCGCCACCACGGCGTCACGCCACCCGCCCAACACCTCGAGCACATGCACGGCCAGCTCGCCCGTGTGGCGCAAGAGCAGTTGACCGTCGAGCACTACGTCGACGACAACATGCGTAACATCCCCGACCACTATCACGCGCACGCGCGACCACGGGGCGGGTTCTTCGGCCACGGCTTCCGTCGCGGGTGATCAAGTACCTCGGTTCGAAGCGCCGGCTGGTGCCGGTGATCGGCGCCATGGCCGCCGCTGTCGGCGCTCGTCGCGCGCTCGACCTGTTCACCGGCACGACGCGCGTCGCGCAGCAACTCAAGCGACGGGGGGCGGTCGTCACCGCGATCGACACGGCCCGCTACTCCGAGGTGCTCGCCCGCTGCTATGTCGAAACCGACGCGCGGACGGTCGATCGCGCGGACCTACGCGAGGCGCTGCGCCATCTGGCGGCGCGCCCGCCGCGACCCGGCTACTTCACCGAGACCTTCTGCCACCGCTCGCGCTTCTTCCAGCCGCACAACGGCGCGCGAATCGACGCGATCCGTGACGCGATCGAGCACGAACATGCCGGCACGGCGCTGTACCCGCTGGTGCTGTCGAGCCTGCTCGAGGCGGCCGACCGCGTCGATTCCACGACGGGTGTCCAGATGGCGTTTGTGAAGGCGTGGGCGCCGCGCTCGTACAAGACGCTCGAGCTGCGCGAGCCGGCGCTGCTCGACGGCCCCGGGTACGTGCACCGCGGCGACGCGTGCGAGCTCGGCCCGGTCGTCGGCGAGTTCGACTTCGCGTACCTCGACCCGCCGTACAACCAGCACCGGTACTTCACGAACTACCACATCTGGGAGACCCTCGTCGCGTGGGACGCGCCGGAGCACTACGGGGTCGCCTGCAAGCGCCGTGACGCGCGAGACCCCTCGACGCGCAGCGCGTTCAACAGGCGCCGCGAGATGCCAGCTGCGCTCGCACGTGTCCTGCAGGACGTGCGCGCCGAGGTACTCGTCTTGTCGTACAACGACGAATCGTGGGTGACTCTCGACGAGCTCCGCGCGATGTGTTCGGCTCGGGGCACAGTCGAGGCGCTGGCCCTCGACTCGAAGCGCTACGTCGGTGCGCAGATCGGGATCCACAGCCCGAGCGGTGAACGGGTCGGCACGGTGTCGCGCCTGCGCAATGTGGAGTACCTGATCGTGGCGGGGGAGGCGACGGCGGTGCGCCGGGCCGCGGCCGCCGGACGCGAAGCGGCGGGCTCGGGCCTGTTGTCCGGCGTCTGAGACCGCCCGCGCGGGCTACCGTGGTGCGCCCAGGAACGCGCACGGCGCACGACGCTGCGGGTGCACGGCGGGTGCAATCCGCACGAGGCGTGGAAACGTAGGTACAGCGTGTGGTCTGTGTCGGACGACGCCCTCCTTGCGGGGTTGGCAACCGGCGATCCCGAAGCCGCGGCCGCCTT
>JAMXLJ010000015.1 GCA_024281095.1 Acidimicrobiia bacterium
GACGACGGCGATGAGGGGGAGCGCGAGCACGGCGCGACCGCGCCCACGAAATTGAGGGGGATTCATCGAGGAATCATGATCTTCGTCGCGAATGGGGCGCAAGAGCGCCCCGCCGCCGCCCCGCCGCAGAACCTCGTGGGCGCCTATGGTCCGGCCCGTGGAATTGCGCATCGGAGTGCTCGGCGCGGCCCGGATCGCCCCCGCCGCCGTGGTGAAGCCGGCTCGGCAGGTCGACGGCGTCGCAGTCACCGCGATCGCGGCCCGTGACCGTGCCCGCGCCGAGAAGTTCGCGGCGAAGCACAAGATCCCGAACGTGCACGACGGCTACGAGTCGCTCGTCACGGCAGCCGATATCGACGCCGTGTACATCCCCTTGCCGAACGGACTCCACGCGCCCTGGGTCAAGCGGGCGCTCGAAGCGGGCAAGCACGTGCTGTGCGAGAAGCCGTTCACGTCGAACGCCGCCGAGGCGGAGAATGTCGCCGCGGCGGCGGACGCACATCCGGATCTCGTCGTGATGGAGGCGTTCCACTACCGCTACCACCCGCTCGCGCAACGCATGCACGACATCGTCGCGAGCGGTGAGCTCGGGCCGTTGCGTCGCGTCGAGACGACGATGTGCATCCCGCTGCCGCTGCCGCGCGACATCCGTTATCAGTACGACCTCGCCGGCGGGGCGGTGATGGACGTCGGCTGTTACACGATCCACATGCTGCGCCACACCACTGGTGAGGAGCCCACGGTGCGACGCGCGCACGCGCGGCTCGCTTCCGAGCGGGTCGACCGCTGGATGCAGGCCGACTTCACCCTGCCCGACGGGGCCGAGGGCCGCATGACGTGCGCGTTGTGGTCGAGCACGTTGCTGAAGCTCGGCGTCCTCGTGGTGGGCGAAGAGGGCGAGATGCGGGTGTTCAACCCCACGGGTCCGCACATGTACCACCGGTTGACCGTATGGCGGCGCGGTGGGCGCCGGCGCGAACGCGTCGAGGGGGCGAAGAAGGCGACGTACACCTACCAGCTCGAGGCGTTCCGCGACGCCGTCGCCGGGGACCGCTCGCGCAATCTCACGCCACCCGCCGATTCGGTCGCGACCATGCGCGTCGTCGACGCCGTGTACGACGCGGCCGGGCTGCCCCGCCGGGGTAGCTGACCGGCGCGGGGCCGGCGTTAACGTGGCGCGATGGTTCCCATCGCGCTGGCGAGCACGTTCGCGGGCAGTTCCGACGTGACCCGGGCCGTCGAGGCGCTCGCGGCGCGGCTCCCGGACCCGCTGCGTGACCTCGCCGCCGTTGCCTACAACTACCAGTGGTCGTGGCTGGAAGACGGGGCATCGGTGTTCGCGACGCTCGACGCGACGCGCTTCGACCGTGTCGACGAGAACCCGGTCGGGCTGCTGCGGCAGCTTCCGGAGCAGGTGCTCGCACGCGCAGCCGGTGATCAAGACTTCCTGGCTCGGGCCCGTTCGCTGGTGCACGACGTCGCCCGCGCGCTCGACGCACCGTCGCGTGCATCGGTTACCACACCGGCGCCGATCGCGTTCATGTGCGCGGAGTTCGGCGTGCACCGCTCGTTGCCGATGTACTCCGGCGGTCTCGGCGTGCTCGCCGGTGACATCCTCAAGGAGGCGTCCGATCTCGGCCTGCCCTTCGTCGGCGTGGGGCTGCTCTACCGGCGTGGCTACTTCCACCAGCGCCTCGACCTGACCGGGAAGCAACAGGAGTACTGGGTCGAGGTCGACACCGACGTCCTGCCCGCGGTGCCCGTGACCGGTGACGACGGCACGCCCGTCACGGTGCAGGTACGGGTACGCGACGAGCTCGTGAGCGTCGCGATCTGGCGGGTCGACGTCGGTCGGGTTCCGCTCTACCTGCTCGACACCGATCTGCCCGGCAACTCGGCGGTGGCCCGGTGGATCACCAGCCGGTTGTACGAAGGCAACCGGGCGATCCGCCTTGCGCAGTACACGGTGCTCGGCGTGGGTGGTGTGCGCGCGTTGCGGGCGCTCGGCATCGAACCGGCCGTCGTGCACCTCAACGAAGGCCATCCCGCCCTCGCCGCGGTCGAGCTCGCCCGTCGCAACGGCGACCGCCGTGCGCTCGATGCGTCACTCGCCGCCGTGCGCGACCGCGTGGTGTTCACGACCCACACGCCCGTGCCCGCGGGGAACGAGACCTACACCGACACGGAGCTCGTCGAGGCGGTGGGCACCTTGATGCGCGAGCTCGGCGTCGAGCCCCGAGAGTTCCTCGGCCTCGGGCGCGCCGACCCGGCCGACACGAGACAGGAGTCCGGGATGACGCCGCTCGCCATCCGCGCGAGCCGCAGCACCAACGCCGTGAGCGCCGTGCACGGCACCGTCGCTCGCACGATGTGGCACCCGATGTTCCCTACGCGGGCGGCCGACGACGTTCCGATCACGCACGTCACGAACGGGGTTCACCTCCCGACGTGGATGGCCGCGCCGATGCGTCGACTGCTCGCGCAGCATCTCGGCGACGACTGGGAGCAGCGCGCCGACGAGCCTGCGACGTGGGCGGGTGTCGACGCGATACCCGATGCAGAGCTTTGGGCGGTTCGCAACGAGCTGCGGATGCGGTTGGTCGACACCGTGCGGGACCGGAGCGTGCGCGATCGGCTGGCGCGGGGCGAGCCGATCGAATACGTCGAGGCCGCGGCGTCGACGTTCGATCCCGGCCGCCTCACTGTGGGGTTCGCGCGCCGGTTGGCGACGTACAAGCGGCTTCATCTCCTGTCGCTCGAGCCCGAACGGGCGGTGCGCGTCCTCGGTGATCACCTGCAGTTCGTCTTCGCGGGAAAGGCTCATCCTCTCGACGAGGAGGCAAAGCTCGTCAACAAGCGCCTCTTCGAGTTGAAGAGCGCACCGGGCGTGAGCACGCACGTCGTGTTCCTCGAGGACTACGACCTGTCGATCGCGCATCCGCTGGTGTCGGGGTGCGATGTCTGGTTGAACCTGCCCCGGCCGCCGTACGAAGCGAGCGGCACGAGCGGAATGAAAGCTGCACTCAACGGCGGGTTGAACGTGAGCGCGCTCGACGGCTGGTGGGTCGAGGCGTACGACGGCACGAACGGATGGGTCGTAGACGGCGGACCGGCGATCGGCGACACCGCCACGGCGAAGCCGGACGACTCCGACGAAGCGCGTGACCGTCGTGACGCGCGTGCGCTGTTCGACGTCATCGAGCACGAGGTGACACCGCTGTTCTACGAACGAGCCGTCGACGGGATTCCTCACGCATGGGTCGCGCGCATGAAGGCAGCACTGCGCACCATCGGACCGCGGTTCTGCGCGACGCGGATGATGCGTGACTACGAGCGGCGGGTCTACGCCTCCTCCGAACGCGGCGGCTGATCCGTCATCCGTTCCCGGCCCCGCGGCGAACACCGTCGCAGAGCCCGCGTTCGCGTGCGCGGCGCGATGGCAGGCAGTACGGTCGCCCAGACCGTCTAAAGGGGGTTCGTCATGGCTCGAATCGTGGTCGTCGGGGCCGGGGTTGCCGGCCTGTCGAGCGCGATGCTGCTCGCGAAGGACGGTCACGACGTGGTCGTGTTGGAACGTGACCCGGCCCCGCCGCCGACCTCGGCCGACGAGGCCTGGGACGACTGGGACCGCCGGGGCGTGAACCAGTTCCGCCTGCTCCACTATTTCCTGCCTCGCTTCCGGTTGCTGCTCGACGCCGAGCTGCCCGAAGTGGCGGCGGCCGCGCTGGAGCTGGGCGCGCTGCGGCACAATCCCATCGCGCTCGCGCCGGCCGAGGTCACGGGCGGGCTCCGGCCGGGTGACGAGGACCACGAGGCGATCACCGCACGTCGGCCGGTGATGGAAGCCGCGCTCGCCCGCGTCGCGGCGTCCATGCCGGGGTTGACGGTTCGGCGCGGGGTCGCGGTGACCGGCCTCGAGGTCGGCGCGCCGGTTGCCGTCGGCGTCCCACACGTCACGGGTGTGCGCACCGACACCGGCGAGACCATCCGCGTTGACCTCGTCGTGGACGCGAGCGGTCGCCGCTCACCGTTGCCGTCGTGGCTGGCTGCGATCGACGCCCGTCCGCCGGTCGAAGAGGTCGAGGACTCGGGGTTCGTCTACTACGGGCGCTACTTCCGGTCGGCCGACGGATCGCTGCCGGTTGCCTTCGGCCCGCCGTTGCAGCATTACGACTCGCTTTCGATCCTGTCGCTGCCCGCCGACAACGGGACCTGGGGTGTCGGCTTCGTGACGAGCGCGGGCGACCCGGCACTCCGCGCGCTTCGCGATCCCGAGGTGTGGTCGACCGCGTTGCAGCTCTACCCGCTCGTCGCCCACTGGGCCGACGGCAAGCTCCTCGACGACCAGGTCGCGGTGATGGCGAAGATCGAGGACCGTCACCGCGAGTACCACGTCGACGGCATGCCGGTCGCCACGGGCGTCCTCGCGGTTGCCGACTCGTGGGCATGCACCAATCCATCCGTTGGACGCGGCGCGAGCATCGGGCTGTTGCACGCGGTCACACTGCGCGATGTGCTGCGGGGCAGCTCGCTCGACGAACCACTCGCGCTCGCCCACGAGTATCACGAGGCGACGGCGCGGACGGTCGAGCCGTGGTACCGCTCGACGTTGAGCTTCGACCGCAGCCGGCTGGCCGAGATCGACGCACAGCGGCGGGGCGCGTCCTACGACGGCGGCCCCGAGTGGGAGATCACCCAGGCGATGGGGTTCGCGTCGATGCAGGACCCCGACGTGTTGCGCGGCTTCGTGCGCATCGGCGGCCTGCTCTCGCTTCCCGAGGACGTGCTCGCACAGCCAGGTTTCCTGGACCGGGTGATCGAGCTCGGCGCGGGGTGGCGCGACGCACCGGGCGCCGGGCCATCGCGCGAGCAACTGCTCGCCGGGATCTCGGCGTGACGAACGAGGTGGCGGCATGCGCGTCGACGTGAACGGGACCGGCATCGAAGTCGCGGTGCACGGCGAGGGACACCCCGTGGTGCTGATCCACGGCTTCCCCGACACCGGGCGGTTGTGGCGCAACCAGGTGCCGGCACTCGCCGACGCGGGCTTCCGGGTGATCGTGCCCGACCTGCGCGGCTACGGCGGCTCCGACAAGCCCGCCGACGTCGAGTCGTATGCGATCCCGTTCCTGGCCGGCGACGTGCTCGGTGTGCTCGACGCACTCGGCGTCGAGCGTGCCCATGTCGTCGGACACGACTGGGGTGCCGCGCTCGCGTGGGCTGTCGCCGCGTTCGCACCCGATCGCGTCGATCGTCTCGTCGCCTTGTCGGTGGGCAATCCGATCGCGTTCCGCTCGGTTGGCATCCCGCAGTTCGAGAAGTCGTGGTACATGCTCCTGTTCCAGTTCCCCGACATCGCGGAGCAGTGGTTGACCGCCGACGGCTGGACGAACTTCCGCGAGTGGAGCCGCCATCCCGATGCGGACGGGGTCATCGCCGATCTCGAGCGCGACGGTTCGCTGACGCCCGGGCTGAACTACTACCGCGCCAACATTCCCCCCGAGTCCTGGGTCGGCCCGCCGATGGACCTGCCCCCGATTGCCGCGCCGACGATGGGCGTGTGGAGCAGCGGCGACTTCGCGCTCACCGAGGCGCAGATGACGGACTCGTCGAAGTACGTGAGCGGGTCGTGGCGTTACGAGCGGGTCGAGGGCCCCGGTCACTGGATGCAGCTCGAAGCCCCAGACGAGGTCAACCGCCTGCTGCTCGACTTCCTCGTCACGTAGCTCGAGCGAGGCGGAGGAAAATCACTTGTCGGCGCGCGGGCGCAGCCGCGCAGACTGACGCCCGTGCCGAACAGGGTCGAGCTCACCGGCGAGCTCGTGCGACTCGAGCCGCTCACACACGATCACGTTCCCGGATTGCTGGCCGCGGCAACTGAGGCGCGTGAGACATTCGGGTTCACGCTGGTGCCCGGCGACGAGCGTTCCATGGTGCGCTACGTGACCGACGCGCTCGACGACGAGCAGCGCGGATTGAGCCTGCCGTTCGCCACATGCGCACAGCACCCCGACCGCGTCGTCGGCTCGACCCGCTTCCTCGACCTCGAGTACTGGACCGATCCTCCGAGGCGGCCGCCGCGGTCGCAACGGGCCGCGGCCGGATCGATGCCGAGCGTCGCGGAGATCGGCAGTACTTGGCTCGCGGCGTCGGCCCAGCGCACCGGACTCAACACCGAGGCCAAATTGCTGATGCTGTCGCACGCGTTCGACACATGGTGCGTGCACCGGGTGACCCTGAAGACGGACGCCCGCAACGAGCGTTCCCGTGCCGCGATCGTGCGCATCGGCGGAGTCTTCGAGGGCGTTCGCCGTGCGCACATGCCCGCCTACGACGGCGGGATCCGTGACACCGCGTACTTCTCGATCCTGCGCGCCGACTGGCCAGAGGTGCGGCGGCACCTCGTAGCACTCCTGCAGGCTCGTCGCGCGTAGTGTTGCGCCGGCTTCCGGGGAGGTCGGTTGGGCACTGCGAGCCGCGGCACAGGTGGCGCGTGACGGCTGGTTCGGGGCCGCTCGCACGCGTGCGGGTCTGCGACTTCACGGGGCAACTCGCGGGAGCGGGGGCCACCCGGTATCTCGCGGCGTTCGGCGCGGAGGTGATCCGCATCGAGGATCCGGTGCGACAGGGTCGCTGGGACATCCTGCGCGGCTCGTCGCCGTTCGTCGACGATCGCCGCGGCGTCGAGTTCGGCGGCGCGTTCCAGAACCACAACGTCGAGAAGCGCGGCGTGACCCTGAACTTGCGCACGGAACGGGCGCGTGAGCTGTTGGCCCGCCTCGTCGCGATCAGCGATGTGGTCGCGGAGAACTTCGCGGCTGGTGTGCTCGCGCGGCTCGGCTTCCCGTACGAGGTGTTGCGCGCGATCCGTCCCGACGTGATCTACGTCTCCAACAGCGGCTTCGGGCATCGCGGCCCGTACTCGTCGTTCAAGACCTGGGGCCCGATCGTGCAGGCCGTGTGCGGTCTTTCGTTCACCTCGGGCCTGCCCGACATGCCTCCGGCAGGGTGGGGCTACTCGTACATGGACCACCAGGGCGCGAACATGCAGGCCCTCGCGATCCTGGCCGCGCTGGTGCACCGCGACCGCACCGGCGAGGGGCAGTGGATCGACATGTCGTGCACGGACGCGGGCGCGTCGTTGCTCGGCCCCGCGGTGCTCGACTTCACCGTGAACGGCCGGCCGGCGCGCCGTCCCGGCATGCCCGACAGCAACCATTCGCAGGCGCCGGTGATGGCACCTCATAACCTGTATCCCGCCGCCGGCCACGACTGCTGGGTCGCCATCGCATGCCGTGACGACCACGACTGGTGTGCCCTCGCGGGGGCGATCGACGACGACCGGTTGACCGAGCAGCGGTACCAACGCGTCGACGGTCGCGTGGCGGCGCAGCGTGAGCTCGACGCGGTCGTGGCGGAATGGACCGCGCCTCGCGACAAGTTCGACGTTGCCGCGCGCCTGCAAGAGGCCGGGGTGCCCGCGGCGGCAGTGCAGACTCCGGAGGAGCGCATCGACGGCGACCCCGCGACCGCGGCCTGGGGGCTGTGGCCCGAAGTTGAGCACGCCGCGATGGGGCGCGTCCGCGTCGACGGTCTGCCCGTCCACTTGAGTGACACCGACTGGAAGATCGAACGCGGCGCACCGGTGCTCGGCGCCGACAATGACTACGTGTACGGCGAGCTATTGGGTCTCGGCGAGGATGAGCTCGCGTCACTGCGCGCGGAAGGAGTGCTGTGACCGGTATCGACGGCGCGGCGATGGACGGCGAGGGCGCCGGCCCGCTCGTCGGTTTGCGCGTGGTCGAGCTCGCGAGCGAATGGACCGCGTACGCCGGAAAGCTGCTCGCCGACCTCGGCGCCGAGACCGTGCTCGTCGAACCGCCCGGCGGCCATCACACGCGGTCGTACGCGCCGTTCTCCGACGACGAGCCGGGCCCCGACCGCAGCCTCTGGTTCTGGCATTACAACACGAGCAAGTTCGGGGTCACCGTTGATCCCGGCTCGGACACGGGCCGGGCCCGGCTCGATGCGTTGTTCGACCGGGCCGACATCGTGTTGCACGGCGACCGCGACCTCGACGTCGACGGGCTCCGACGTGCCCGCCCCGCGGCGATCGTGGTGTCCGTGACGCCGTTCGGCCGGACCGGCCCCCGTGCCGAAGAGCACGCCACGGACCTCACGCTGCTCGCGGCCGGCGGCCCGGTTTGGAGCTGTGGGTACGACGATCACTCGATCGCGCCGGTGCGCGGCGGCGGGAACCAGGCCCTGCACATCGGGGGCGTGCACGCCGCGATGGCGACGCTCGTGGCGGTGCTGCACCGCAACATCACCGGAGCCGGCCAGCACGTCGACGTGAGCCTGTACGCCGCGGCCAACGTGAGCACCGAGGCCGCGACCTACGAATGGCTCGTGGCCCGGGCCACGGTGCAGCGCCAGACGTGCCGGCACGCCGGGGTGTTCCCGACCGCGTCGTCGCTTGCGCCCGATGTTCGAGGGCGCCTGTTGCACACGGGCGTCCCGCCCCGCACGGTGAAGGAGTTCGAGGCCCTCCTCGGCTGGCTGCACGACCTCGACCTTGCGGACGAGTTCCCCGAGACCTTCTTCCTCGAGATGGGCCGGGACCGCGGCGGCGTACACCTGAGCGAGCTCGGCGAAGACGTCGAGGCCCGCGAGATCTTCGGCGCCGGGCGCGACGCACTCGTCTTCATCGCGTCCCGGATGCTCGACCACGACTTCTTCGTGGAAGGGCAGAAGCGCGGGCTCGCCGTGGGCATCATCGCGGCGCCGGAAGACGTGATCCAGGACCGCCACTTCGTCGAACGCGGCTTCCCGACGCCCGTCGAGCACGAGGACATCGGGCGCACGTTCCTGTATCCGGGCGCGCCGTTCGCGGCCGGGCGCACGCCGTGGCGCATCGCGAGGCGCGCGCCACACGTCGGCGAGCACGACCGACTCTTCCCCTGACCCGGCCAGTTGGGACCATCACCCCGCCAGGGCGCGCCATCGTCCCGGCTCGGCGCCGGACCGAGCGACGGGCTGAACGAAAAATGGGTCTTCCGACTCTGGTGCGGGGACGACCGCTTCCTTCATTCTCCTGATGTGGGCAACGCCGCCATGACGACCGACGAGTTCCTCCAGTACCTCGCCCGGCACGACACGCTGCGCGAGATGGAGCCGACGTTCACCGGCCTGCTGCTGCGGACGCGGTTGCGGCAGGAGGCCGCCGAGCTCGCGACCGTCACCGTGATCGGCCGCAGCGACGTCACTGAGCTCGAGGCGGCGGGCTAGCCGGGTTCGCCCCAATCGCGGCCGAAGTTCGCGACGTCGAGCACCCGGCCCGTGAGCCCCGACCCGCGTTGCGCGGCGAGGTACGCGACGGGCGCGACCACCGAATCGGGCGTCTTCCAACCCGACCAGTCGTAATCGTCGCCGAGCTCGCGAGTGCTCAACTCCGTCTTCACGGCTCCCGGCCGCAGCGCGTTCACCGCGATCCCGAGCGACGCCACCTCGGGGGCGAGCGAAGTCGAGAACCGCTCGAGCGCCGCCTTGGCGACCGTGTAGACGAGGTACCCGGGCGGCATGTACGGCCCCGCCGCGTGATCGGCCGCAGCTGACGAGATGTTGACGATGCTGCCCCCGCCGTTGGCCGCCATGACGGGCACGACCGCTTTTGCGGCCATGAAGAGGCTGCGCACGTTGACCCGCATCGACTCGTCCCATTGTTCGGGCGTCGCGTCGGCGAAGAGGGCGCGCGTGGGCGCCATGGCGTTGTTGACGAGAACGTCGAGACGGCCCAGTTCCGCAACGGTGGTGTCCACCAGACGTGCGATGTCGTCGGCCTCGCCGATGTCACAGCGCACCGCGAGCGCGGTCCCGCCGGCGGCGGTGATCGCGCCGACGGTGGTGTGGATGGTGCCCGGGAGGCCGCCCGGCTCCTCGGTCACCGTGCGGGCCGCGCACACGACCGACGCGCCGAGCGCGGCCAGGCCGAGTGCCAGCCCTTTGCCGATCCCGCGTGACGCGCCGGTGACGACGACGACCTGGCCGGCGAGCGGGCCGGCCATTCAACCGCCGCCGTCGCCGACGCGCACGACCACGCGGCCGCGCACCCGGCCGTCGCGGATGTCGTCGAGTACGGCGCCGACGTCGTCGAGCGCGACCTCGCGCGCGATCGAATCCTCGAGGTGCGGCGGCCGCAGGTCGGTCGCGAGGCGGCGCCAGACCGCGCGCCGGCGGTCGATCGGTGTGTTGACGCTGTCGATGCCGATCAGGTCGACGCCGCGCAGGATGAACGGGAAGACGGTCGTGTGGAGCTCGCGGCCACCGGTGTTGCCGCTCGCGGCGACCGCGGCGCCGTACCGGAGTGTGCGCAGCACGTACGCGAGAGTGGCGCCGCCGACGCAGTCGACCGCGGCCGCCCACCGTTCACGCTCCAGTGCCCTGCCCGAGTCCGCGACCGTCTCGGAACGGTCGAGCACCCCGGCCGCGCCGAGCTCGCGCAGATACGCGTGCTCTTCGTGCTTGCCGGTGCTCCCGACCACTTCGTATCCACGGGCGGCGAGCATCGCGACCGCGGTGGAGCCGACGCCTCCGGTCGCGCCGGTGACGAGCACGGGCCCGTCGCCCGGTTGCAGGCCGCGGCTCTCGAGACGTTCGATGCTCAACGCGGAGGTATAGCCCGCGGTGCCGATCGCCATCGCGTCGCGCGCGGTCAACCCGTCGGGCATCGGCACGACCCACGACGCGGGCACCCGCGCAAGCTCCGCGAAACCCCCGTGGTGCGACACCCCGAGATCGTATGCGTGCGCGATGACGGGTTCGCCCGTGGAGATTCCCGGGTCGGTGCTCGCGACCACGGTGCCCGCGAGATCGACACCCGGAACGAGCGGTGAGACGCGCGCGACACCCCCGTTGGGAATCGTCGCCAACGCGTCCTTGTAATTGACGCTGGACCACTCGACCTTGATGGTGACCTCGCCGTCGTGCAACTGCTCGGGTTCCAGCGTGGTCAACGACCGGTTCACGCTGCCGTCGTCGTTGCGCTCCACCAGGTATGCACGAAATGCCACCGGCTTCGACCTCAGCCTCGACGAGTGGCGGGGAATCGCACGGCCGCGACGGCCGCGAGCCGGTCGTCGTTGCCTGCGTCGCGAATCTCCACCCGCACGATCGGGCCGAGCTGCGCGGCGCGTGCGCGGGCCGGCCCGATTCGCACCGCCGACAGGTACCGCACGTCGAGCTCGACCGGCGCGAGGCCGGGATGGAGCGAACATGCCGCTTCTTCCGCCACGAGCGCGAGCAGGCCCCCCTGCAGCGTGTCGGCCGGGTTGAGCAGGTCCTCGCGCCGGTCCACTTCGGCGACCCCCGTCTCGACCACGCGGCAACCGACGCGTTCGGCCAAGGGCTGGGGCATCGGACGAGGCGCGAGCGCCCGCGGAAGACCGGTCGCGATCGAGAACCCGAGGTCTTGTGGGCGGGGAGACGCGATGAACGTGCCGTGCGACAACACTGCGGGTCCATCGCTGCCCGCCGCCGCGAACGTCGCTTCGCCGAACGTCGTGGTGCGACCCGACTTCAGGATGCGCGCCTCGCCGGTGAAGCCGCTCGCCGATGTGATCGGCTGCAGCACGCGGACGTTGAGGTCCACGGTCATCGTGATGCGGGGAAGTGCGGCTTCGTTCGCCAGCGACCCGATGAGCACGTCGGAAAGGGTCAACAGCACCGACGTACGCAGGACGTCGGTGCCGGGAACGAGCAACGCCGCGGCCGGAGGTTCGGAGTGGCCGGCCATGCGGTCGCCGTCGGGCCCGGAATGGAACCCCATCTCGGCGATGAACGTGACGCGCCCCCGGGGGTCGGGCGTGACGTCGGACGTGACGCCGGCGGGTGGCAGGGGGTCGACGGCCATGGCGGCGCAGTGAACCAGGTGGGCGCGAGCGCCGTCCAACTCCTCGCCCTCTCCTCGCGAGCTCCTCGTCGGCTACTCGCCGTCTTCGGGGCGTGGCTCCTGCGCGTCGAGCAGCGCGTCGACCGCGGCGTGGGGCTCGAAGCCGACACCCACCCGTTGCTCGGGTCGCCGTTCTTCTTTGCGCGCGATGTCGTGCAGCACGCGCTTGTCGGCCTCGGTGAGTGGTGGCTGCACGATCGCTCGTGGCCACAGGTGCCGCACGCGCACGACGTTGACCTCGGCCGAGTACAACGTCACCTGGACCACCAGGTAGATCCATCCGATCAGTCCGAGCACGAAACCGAACTGCCCGTACACGGCTTGGGCGTGGCGGAGTTGATGCTCCACGAGGAACGCGCCGACGCTGAGCAGCACGGTGTAGCCGAACCCGCCCAACGCGGACCCGAGCCACAGTTCGTGTGTTTCGACCTCGTCGGGCGTGAGGACGCGGAAGACCGCGAGGTACAGCCCGACGTTGAGCACCAGCTGAGCTGCGCGGGCGAGACCGACGAAGACGAGGCCGGACACGAACTTGCCGATCGCCACCTCGACGGCGGTGGTCGCGGCCATCCCGAGCGCGAGCACGGTGAAGAAGAGCGCCGCCCGGCCGAGTCGCACGAGGAAGCCGGGGCGCAGCACTCCCGGTACGTTCCAGATCTCCGCCATGGCGTGCTGACCGGCTTGCGCGACGCCCATCGACCCGTACAGCAGGCCGAGCAGACCGAACGTGAGGCCGGCGGCGCTGCCTCGGAGCGGATGTGCAGCCGTGCGGCCGATCTGATCGCCGTAGACCGGGAACTGCTGCAGCGTCTGGCCGATGATGCCGTTCTCGATGGTGCGGTTCCCGATGAACCCGAGGACGGTGGTGGCGACGAGGAGGAAGGGGAACAGCGACATGAAGCCGTAATACGTGAGGAGGGCGGACAGCATGGAGCCCCGGTCGTCGCCGTACTTCTTCACGACACCGATGAGGAATGCGAGCGGCGCGGCGCGCTGCTGGACGGAGTCGAGTTTGCGGACGGCCCGCTCGGCCGGATTCACGTCCCGGTGATACCCAAGTACCTGGTCAGCGAGCACCCGAGCGCTCGGCAACCCGGACGTTGCGTCGCCGGCGCCTGTCGCGTACCTGACGCGTGACGACCCGCCGAGCGACGTGGGGGCTCACGTTCGCGCGACGGGCCGTCACATTGGGGTCGAGCCGAAGATCGCGCCGTCATGATGAATCGACGATGAGAGCCGCCCGGCGTCGCCCGCCGCCAAGGGTCACGAGGCGCTGCGGGCCGCGGCGATATGGGCCGAGTACACGAACGCGAGGAATCGTGCGATCGCGTTCACCGTTGCGTCGGCCCTGAGCGAGTGGAACGTGTCGAAAGCGTGCTGGGCGCCCGGCACCTCCGCGTAGACCACCGGCTGGCGCGTCACCTCGCGCAGCTCGCGCACGAGCTCGTGCGCGTCGTCGATGAACACGAGCGAGTCGTACGTGCCGTGGATCACGAACATGGGCGGGCTCGTCTCCCTGACCCGACGAACCGGTGACGCGCGCTCCCACATGTCGCGCGCTTCTGACGGGGGCTTCTTCATCAGCACCCGCGTCAGGAACCACTCCATTCCCTGCTTCACCTTGCTGCCGTGCCGGTCGAGGAGGTCGTACACGCCGTAGAGCGGCACGCACGCGTCGACCGACGTGTCGGCTTCTTCGAAGCCGGGCTGGTACTCGGGATCGTTCGGCGTGAGCGCGGCCAGGCTCGCGAGGTGGCCGCCGGCGGAACCGCCGGTGACCACGAGGAAGTTCGGGTCGCCTCCGTATTCCGTGATGTGGGCCCGGATCCACGTGATGGCGCGTTTCACGTCGACGATCGGGTCCGGCCACGTCGCCCGCGGCCCGAGCCGATAGTTGATCGAGACGCAGATCCATCCGCGCGCGGCCAGGTGGAACATCAGCGGCAGGGCCTGCTGTTGCTTGTGGCCGTAGACCCACCCGCCGCCGTGTACCTGGAGCAACACGGGCATCGACTGCACACCGCCGGTGTCGGCGAGCCTGTAGATGTCGAGCAGGTTGCGTTTGCCCGCCGGCCCGTAGGAGATGTCGGAGATGCGTTCGACCCTACGATCCTTGAACCGGAACGGCCGTACGAGCTCACCGAACCGCACGCGGTCGGGAAGCTTCCCGGCGAGATCCTGGTCGATGGCCTGGAAGTAGCCGTCACCGAGGCCGGCGCGCAGCGCGGCCTCGAGCACGGCCGGCGCCTGCATGGCCCGGCGTTGGTGGAGCAGCAGGCCGGCCCACGAACACACCGTGATGCCGAGCCCGAGCCAGCCCGGCCATTCGCGCAGCGCACCCAGCGCGATGAACACGATCGTCGCAACGAGCTGCCAGGCGAGGTGGAACATCGCGAGCTCACCGGTGACCCACGCGGTGATGAAGTACGGGAACAGCAGCCACCCGGGGCGGCGCAGCCGCACCATGCTCGCGAGCGTGAAGAGCGCGCCCCAGACCGAGACCGCGAGGAAGATCACGGGCACCACGCCGACGACCTTACCTACGGGCGGGTCGTGGCAACCCTGTGAAGTGGCCGGCCGCCGTTGCTAGGAGCCCGCGGCCGGGGTGATGCCGACCGAAGCCTCCAGCTCTTCCAGCGCGATGGGGATGCCGTCGGCGATCGCGGCCGGGTCGGGAACCATCTCGGGGCAGCACAGGAAGCCGAAGTCGATCGAGTCGCAATAGCTGATGACCGTGATGTTGAGCCCCGTGCCGAGCAACAGCGGGCCCATGGGGTACATCGCCTCGAGTCGCGCGCCCGCCATGTACAGCGGGAACGGCGGCCCGGGGATGTTGGAGATCACGACGTTGATCGGCGGCGGCATACGGCTCTCGAGCCCCATTGCCGTGTACATGCGGGCGGCGAGGCCGACCAGCCCCGGGGGTGTGCTCTCGGTCAGGCCCATGATCTTGTCGGCCGACAAAGCCTCGCCGATCTCCTTGGCCTCGCTCGTCGCGGCCTTGATCGCGATGAGGCGGTCGGCGGGCTCGGCGATGTCGGTCGCGAGGCTGGTGAACATCGAACCGACCTTGCTGCCGATCTCCTGATCCATCCCGGCGCGCAACGACACCGGGCACTGCGCGATGAGCGGCTGCTCCGGCAGATCGTCGATCTTCTGCAGATAGCGGCGCAGCGCACCGGCGCACAACGCGAGCACGACGTCGTTGAGCTTCACGTCGTACGCGTGCTTCACCTCCTTCACCCGCCCGAGCGGAACGCTGACCCAGGCGAACCGCCGATGGGGCGTGAACTCGCCGTTGAGCGACGTTCGCGGCGCGCGGAACGGCCCGACGACTGAGCGACGGCGGGCAAAGTTCAGCAGCGTGACCGCCTGGCGCGCGCTCTGCACGGCGAAGCGCGCGGTGCGGTACGGCGCGCGTGTAGCTGCGTGCACCATCCCGAGCCCGAGCCGTTCCACGAAGCTCGGAACGTGACGATCATCGAACGGGATCGGGGTGAGATCGCGCGGCGCCGGATCCGGTTCGAGGTCGAAGCTCACCTCGGCCAGCCCCATGCCCGACACGCCGTCGATCATTGCGTGGTGGATCTTGTAGAGAAGCGCGACGCGACCCTGCTCGACGCCTTCGATGACCCACATCTCCCACAGCGGCTTGCGTCGGTCGAGCTTGTACGAAGTGAGCCGGCCGACGAGCTCGCCCAGCTCGCGTGGACCACCTGGAGCGGGCACCGCGATGCGTCGAATGTGGTAATCCGCGTCGAAGTCGGGCTCCTCGACCCAGCCCGGCCGGTCGAGCCCCAGCGGCACTTCGACGAGCTTCAGCCGGAACTGCGGAACGAGCGGGAGCCGCTCCAGGGTGTGCAGCCGGACCCGTTCGAAGTCGAACGGCGCCGGCGACGTCGACGGATCGAGGATCATCAGCGCCGAGACGTGCATGTGCCACGACGGCGTCTCTCCGTAGAGGAAGGCCGCGTCTTGTCCGCCCATCCTGCGCATCAACATCCCCCTGTCCGGTGCTTCGGACGGTAGTACCCACCGAACGCCGCGACACGAGGAAAAATTTGCGCACTATCACCCGGATGCCGGCGCGCCCTGGAGATACTTGACGCTGATGTCGAACGAGGGGTCGGAGGGGGTCATCGACGGCATGCGCGGCGCCGAGGCCGGGGACGACGAAATCGGCGAGGAGCGCAGCGCGGCGCGATCGCTTGCGACCATGCGCCGGCCGAGCCTGGCGGTGCAGTTGGCGAGCATGGTGCAGCCGCTGTGGCGGACGATCGGCTACCTCTCGCCCGGAGCGTCTTCACGGCGCGCGCGGCGGTATGCGCCTCACGACGTGCCCACGCCGGGGCCGAGCCCGCGGCTCGCCGCGCATGTCCTGACGGACGAGATGTTCCTCGCCGCGTTCAAGCTGATTCGCAAGCCCCCCACGGCCGAAGCCTTCCGGCAGATCGAGCTCGAAGTGGACGACGCGCTCGCGATGTTCCGTGAGCGCGGGTGGCTCGATGATCCGGCCGCGTACCTCGGCGACCCGCCGCCACTCGCGGACCCCGAGCGGTCCGGTTCGGTCGACTGGCCGGTGCGAGTGCAGGGCCTGAAGTTCGCGAGCGAATGGGAACCCCATGAAGGGGAGCCGGGCCGTGAGCGGTGGTTGTCGTACGACGCGAACCGTACGGCCCATGCGTACGTGCTCCGACACGGTGACGACCGCCCGCGTTCCTGGTTGGTCTGCGTGCACGGGACTGCGATGGGCCGTCCCGAGGTGGACCCGCTGCTGCTGCGGGCCAAGCATCTCTACAGCGACCTGGGGCTGAACGTGGTGTTGCCCATCCTGCCGCTGCACGGCGCGCGCGGCGGTCCCCGCTCGTGGGACGTGCAGTTCCCGACCGTCGACGTGCTCGACAACGTGCACGGCCTCGCCCAGGCCGCATGGGACGTGCGACGGCTGCTCTCGTGGATTCGCACGCACGAACCGACGGGGATCGCCGTCACGGGCCTGTCGCTCGGCGGCTACGTCGCCGCGCTCGTCGCCGCGCTGGAGCCGCTCGACTGCGTCATCGCGGGGATGCCCGCCGTCGACTTCCCGCGCGTGTTGCGCCGCCACACGCCACGCGAGATCCGCGTCCTCGACGACTTCCGGTTGCTGGGCGAGAAGGCCGATCTTCTGCACCGCGCGGTGTCGCCACTTGTGGTTCCGCCCGCCACGGCACCGGAGCGCCGTTTCATCTACGCCGGCACGGCCGACCGCCTCGTCGACCCGGTGGAGCAGACCGTCGAGCTGTGGGAGCACTGGGGACGACCCACGATCAAGTGGTTGCACGCGGGCCACGTCGGTCATCTCCTCATGGGCGGCGGAGTCGGCGGGTTCGTCGACGACGCCCTCGGGCGCTGCCTGCCGCTCGGCTGAGCGGTCTCAGTCGCCGTCGATGTGGCGCGCGAGCTGTGACAGGAACGCGCGGCGTTCTTCCACGAACCGCGGATCGGTCGGCGACCGACCGGTGACGATGCGCGTCAACTGTCCGAACGCGAGCGGGAAGATCGTCAGCGCGAGCTCCGACAGCACCACCTGCTCGGGGTCGAGATCGGCCGGCATCGAGCCCTCCGCCTGCGCCTGTTTCACGGCATCGATCCACCGTTCGATTCCGGCCCGCCGCAACGCCTCGTCCTCGATCCGGCCGCGACCTGCGCGCTCGATCGCTTCCCACATCAGCAGGCGGATGTACTCGCGCTCACGTGGCCGGATGAGACGGTCCTGAAGCTCGGCGAGACGATCAGGCCCGGTCTGGTCGCGCTGAACTTCCGTCGGTGCACGGTCCGCGAGGCGGTTGCGGAGGACGGCGCGGTACAGATGATCCTTCGAGCCGAAGTAGTAGTAGAGCATCCGTTTGTTGACGCCCGCACGCGCTGCGATCGCGTCCACGCGCGCACCGTCGAGGCCCTTTGCCGCGAACTCGTCGAGGGCGGCGTCGAGGATGCGCCGCTTCGTGCCCTCGGGGTCGCGCGTCACGCGCCCGCCGCCCGCTCCGGCGTTCCTCGCTGGTCCGGGGTCAGGGGCCATGCTGGTATTCTGAGGTTTTAACCAGGTAGTTACAAGTGTCCCCGGAGCGACCTGACCGAAATTGCGGGAACACTGGTACATCGCCGTCGAAGCGGGGGCAGTTCGATCGAGATGGTTTCCGGCACCACGACCGACGCCCCGCCGACCGGCGACCAGACCGAGACCCGCCGCTGGTGGATCCTCGGAACGCTGTGCGTCTGCCTGATCGTCATCGGCGTCGACAACACGATCCTCAACGTGGCGCTCCCGTCCATCGTGCGCAAGCTGGGTGCGTCGGGTTCGGAGCTGCAATGGATGGTCGACGCGTACACGATCGTGTTCGCGTGCCTCCTGCTCACGGCGGGATCACTTGGCGACCGTTACGGCCGGAAGCACGCGCTGAGTTTTGGGCTCGTGTGGTTCGGAGCGTGCTCGGCGTTCGCGTCGCAGGCGTCGTCGCCGGGCATGCTCATCTTCGCGCGCGCCTTGATGGGCATCGGCGGCGCATTCATCTTCCCGACGACGCTGTCGATCCTCACCAACACGTTCCGCGATCCGAACGAGCGGGCGCGCGCGATCGGTATCTGGGCCGGTGTTGCCGGCATCGGGATCGCGGTCGGCCCGCTCGCCGGCGGCCTGCTCGTCGAGCACTTCGGCTGGGGATCCGTCTTTCTCGTCAACCTGCCGATCTGCGCGGCCGCGTTCGTGCTCACTCGTCTGCTCATCCCGAACTCCGGTAGCCGCGCCGAGGCTCCGCTCGACCCCGTCGGCGCGCTGCTGTCGATCATCGGGCTCGTCGGCGTCCTCTACGCCATCATCGAGGGTCCGAACATCGGATGGTCCGCGACCGGGGTCGTCGGCGGCTTCGCCCTCGGCCTCGTGTTCCTGGCCGCATTCGCCTGGTGGGAAACGCACACGGCCCATCCCATGCTCGACGTACGTTTCTTCAGGAACCCGCGGTTCTCGGCCGCGTCGGCGACCATCACGATGACGTACTTCGCGCTGTTCGCCTCGACGTTCCTCCTCACCCAGTACTTCCAGTTCATCCTCGGGTACAGCCCGTTGAAAGCCGGGCTGATGCTCACGCCCGTGGCCATCGGGCTCATGGTCGGCTCGCCCACCGCGCCCCGCCTCGTGCTGCGTCACGGCACGAAGCGGGTGGTCGTGGCCGGGCTCCTCGTGATCGCCGCCTGCATGGCGTGCTACGGATCGAACACGATCATGTCGTCGTTCACGCTCGGGTTCGTGGTGCGGCTGATCTACGGCATGGGCATGGGCATCACGACGGCGCCCGTCACCGAGTCGATCATGGGCTCGCTGCCGCCGGAGCGCGCGGGCGTGGGATCCGCGGTCAACGACACGACGCGTCAGACCGGGGGCGCGCTGGGAGTCGCGATCCTCGGCAGCATCTTCGCGGCCCGGTACCACCAGGTGATCGACGCCGCGCACTCCGTGCCGTCGGCGCTGTTGCACCAGGCCCGCGACTCCATCGGCCACTCGCTCGAGGTCGCGGCCCGTCACCGGGACCCGTCGGGCGCGGCCCTGCGCGTAGCCGCGCGGCAGGCATTCCTGTCGTCGATGCGGGTCACGTACACCTGCGCCGTCGTGATCGTGCTGTTCGCGGCGTCGTTCGCGGCGAAGTTCCTGCCGGCGCGCGCCGCGCCGATGGAGGGACCGCTCGACGCCGACGACACCGCTACCGCGCTGTTCGTCGGAGCGGAGAACGCGGCGCGCTGACGGGAGTCAGCGAGCTCGCACGCGGTCCTCCACGATGCGCTTGAGCCGGCGCAGCGACCACCAGTTGCGCGCGGTGAGCAACGGATCGGCGACGATCTGGGCGACACGCGAATTCAGGAACCCGAAGCCGCGCAACGAGTCCTCGATCATCGTGACGCGCGTGCGGCCGGGGGCGATGGGCTCCAGATCGAGCTCGACGCGGGCGGCCCCGGGCGGGCGGAACTTCGCGTCGAGCACCAGGCGGCGCGGTGGATCGATCTCGCGCACCGTCGTGGCATCGCGCACCTCGGCCGGTCCCGCCCCTACGGCGTGATGGAAGCTCGACCCCGGTGCCGGCCAGTTGTCGTCGACGTCGCGAATGCGCTTCGCACCGACGACCCAATGCGGGTACGCCTCGGGGTCCAGCAGCACCTCGAACACCGCGTCGATGGGGGCGTCAATCTCGATCACGTTTCGTGACATGTGGGCGCGGCTTCCCCAGATGAGCGGTCTCGAAACGGCCCGGTCGGGCCCAGGGGATCGAGCGGTGGGGACGCGGCGCCGTTGCGGGCGCGCCCGCGTGCGCCGAGCACGACGGGCGCGTGCCACTACCGTGACCAGTCGTGCGCCGTCGCGTGCTCCTGGTCCTCGTGATCGCGGCCGCTCTCGCGCTCGCCGCGTTCGCCGTCGTCGCGCGTACCGGAACCGCGCACTCCGGGGCGGGGCGCTCCACGACCACCACGTCCCCTGTGCCTGCGCCCGCCGAACACGGCACGGTCGCGATCCTTCAAGTGGCCGTCCCCGGCGACGCCGGCGTGAAGAACGACGTGTACGTCTACCGGCCACCGATCGCGGACTCGAAGCTGTTACCGGTGTTGTATTTCCTTCATGGCACACCCGGTCACGCGAAGGACGTGTTCGACGCAGGACTTCCACAACTGATGGATTCGTTCTTCGCGGCGGGTAACCCGCCGTTCGTGCTCGTTGCACCCGACGGCAACGGCGCGCACCACGACGACACCGAATGGGCGAACGCAGTCGACGGCACCGACCAGATGGAGACGTTCGTCACCACCTCGGTGATCAAGGCAGTGGAAGGCCCGAATGCGCGAGATCGCACGCGACGCGCGATCGCCGGGTTCTCGATGGGCGGCTATGGAGCCGCGAACCTCGGCCTTCGCCATCCCGATCTGTACGAGGCTTTCGTGCCGATGGCGGGGTACTTCCACGTCGACGACCCGGCCGGCGTCTTCGGCAACAAGCTCCTGACGATGGTGGCGAACACGCCGGAGCTGAACCTGGTCGCGACGCGGCGTCCCCGCGTGCTCATCGTCGATGGCGACTCGGACAACGAGCGCGTCGTGAAGGGGGAGTCGCAGGCCGCCGCGTCCACGATGCTGGCCAACGGAGTGCCCGTGTGGTTCGAGGTCGTCGCCGGGAGCCACAGCTGGCAATTCGTCGCTGCCGCGTTCCCCGACGTCGAGCGTTTCCTCGACAGCGCGTGGGTCGGATTGCGGCCGCCACCACCGGAGATACCGGAGGCGCAACGGCCGCCGGCCGCGAGCGGCCACTGGGCGGGCACGGTCGACGGCGCGGCCATCGATGTGGCCTTCCCTGCACCGGCGAACGATCCCACCGTCGCCAAGCTCGAGGTGCTCAGGAAGCGCTACCACCGGCCGCCGGTCACGTACGTGCGTGTCGCGATGCAGAACCCGGCCGCGAGCGCGCCGGCGTACACGCTGGCGCGGGTGTCGTTCGTCGACGGCGCGGGCACGACGACAGATGCAAACCCACCCGCCTTCGCGTTGATCCAGTGGGCGCGCGATTCGCGCCGGTCGAACGCCGTGTCGGAGGTCCAGTCGCTGCTGCCCGCACTCCTCGGGAGCACGATCGTCCCGCCCGGCGCGACCGGCACCGCCATCATGGTCGCCTCCGGCAGGATCGCGGACGTCCAGACCGTGTACGTGGGCGCAAGCTACGGCGCGGGCACGCTGCAACGCGTCTCGTGAACCGGTGCGGCGCGTTACCGCTGCCGGTCAGCGCAACGGCGACCACTCCGTCGGCCGTAGCAGCACGCCGACGTGGCTCCGCTCGAGATCGGCAGCCCGTTCACGCCACGCCCGCAGCTCCGGTACGGAGTCGGGCTGCTCCACCGTCGCGACCCATGTCGGCAGTTCGTCGAACGCCCAATGCACGATGACCTCGGAGTCGTTGCGCAACATGACGTTGTACGCGCCATGGAGCCGGATACCTCGCTCGGCCGCAGCGAGCTTGTCGCCGGCCTCGGTGAGTGCGTCGAGGTACGCAAGCGACTGACGCGGGGCGACCTGCACGGTCTCCTGCAGCATCCATGGCGCGCGGATGCCGTCGCGCACGACCTCGTCGAGTGTGGGCGTCCCTTCGTGGGGCACCAACAACCGGTCGAACCCGCCGTGGCGGTACTCCTCGTAGCCCTTGGGGTGGTCGACTTCGAGCTTGAAGTTCGCGAAGTGCGTCGTGAACCAGTCCCAGCTCGACATCTCCCATTGGCCGACGATCTGTGGCCACCGCCCCGTCGCCCACACCACGACCCAATTGGCCACGCAGCGCATGTCGGAGCCCGGTGTGTTGACGATCTTCGTGACCACCTCGCCGAGCGTGTCGAGGTACTCGATCTCTTTTTCGCGCACCGACGTCGGGTCGATCGTCTCGTGGTAGTAGACGGGCACGTCGCGCCCCCTCTCGCTCGCGCTTCGCGCGGAGCGTACCGATGTTCCTCAGCGGAGGCCCGTGGGTATCGGTGGACCCGACCAGGAGGAATCAACATGGGTGCTACGGACAAGATCAAGAACGAGGCCCAGGACGCGAAGGGCAAGGTCAAGGAGGCCGCTGGGCGGGCCACCGACGACCGCAACCTCGAGGCAAAGGGCAAGGCCGACCAGGCCAAAGGCTCGCTGAAGCAGGCCGGCGAGAAGGTCAAGGACGCCTTCAAGTAGCGCGCCCGCGCGCAACGGTCATGCGTGGAATTCGGCCCTCCGGCGACCGGATTCCACGCATGAACCGGCGGTTCAGCGGTTCTCGTAACGGGGTGGGCGGCGCTCTCTGACGGCCGCCTGCTGCTCGGCAGCGTCGGCCGTCGCGAGGGCGAGGATCTGGGTGCGGGCCTCGAGGTCGATCGCGGCTTCGAGGCTCCCGACCTCGAGGTTCGACCAGAGCGTCGCCTTTCCCATCCACGTGCCGAACGGCGTGTTCTCGAGGAGGCGGTCCGCAAGCGCGAACGCCGCGTCGCGAAGTTCCGCATCGGCGCACACGTCGAGCACGAGCCCGATCTTCTCGGCTTCGCGGGCGTCGACGCGCCGACCCGTCAACACGAGCTCGGCGGCGCGTGTCGCGCCGACGATGCGTTGCAGCAGCCAGCTGAGACCCAGCTCCGCGCCGGACGCGCCGATCTTCACGAACGCGTCCACGAATGCGGCCGACTCCGACGCGATGCGGAGGTCCGCGCCGAGGGCGAGCAAGTAGCCCGCGCCCGCGGCGGGCCCGTTGACGGCGGCGATGATCGGCTGTGGGAGCGCGCGCATGCGCGGAACGAGCGTCGCGATGTGCTTCTGCTGCAGCATGTTCGACTGGATCACACCGATGTCACCGGGTATCCACGCCGGCGCTTCATAGTCGACGAGGTCGTCACCGGCACAGAAGCCGCGGCCTGCTCCCGTCAGCACCACGACGCGACAGGCAATGTCGCGACCGACACGCTCGAAGGTCGCGAAGATCTCGTCGGTCATCTCGCTCGTCAACGCGTTGAGATGGTGCGGGCGATTCAGCGTCACGAGCGCGATCTCGGGCCGCGGGTACTCCAACAGCACGTCAGCCAAGGATCTACTCCATCCGTATGCGGTTCGCTTGTCCCTGCCAGTGCTGCTCGCGCAGGCGACGCTTCAACACCTTCCCGTTGGGATCGCGCGGCAGCGTGTCGACGATCTCGACGAACTCGGGGCACTTGAAGGTCGACAACCGGCTGCGGCAGTGCGTGAGCAGCTCGTCGACGGTCACCGGTGTCCGCACCTCCACCATCGCCTTCAGCCGTTCCCCGTAGCGTTCGTCGGGCACGCCGAACGCGGCGCAGTCCACCACCGCAGGATGGTCGTACAAGACCTCCTCCACCTCGCGGGGATAGATGTTGACGCCGCCGCGCAGGATCATGTCCGACGCACGGTCGGTGATGTACAGGTATCCGTCGGCGTCGACATGGCCCATCTCGCCCACTGTGTAGGCGTCACCTCGCCACGCGGCCTCGGTCTTGCCCGGGTCGTTGTGGTAGGCGAAGCGTTGCGACGCCGGCGGAACGAGGTAGATGTGCCCGGTCTCTCCGGCGGGCAGCTCGTTCCCGGCGTCGTCGAGGATCTTCACCTCGATGCCGGGCCACGGCTTTCCGACGCTGCCCGGGTGCTCGAGCCACTCCTGCGGCGAGATGCGGGTGCCCGCGCCCTCGCTCATGCCGTAGAACTCCCACACCTCGGCCGACGGGAGCTGGGCGAGGACCTTGCGCTTCACCGAGACCGGGCACGGCGCGCCTCCGTGGAGCACGAGACGCAGGCTCGACGTGTCGTAGCTCGCGCGTTCCTCGGCCGGCACCTCGAGGATGCGGATGAAGTGCGCGGGCACGAGGAACGCGGTCGTGGCGCGATGACGATCCACCGCCTGCAGCCACCCGCGCCCGTCGAAGCGCTCCAGCACCACGACCGTGCCTCCCATGAACAGCGTGATGAACGCCCAGCCGCCCGGCCCACCGTGGTAGGCGGGGCCCCCGAGCACGTGCACGTCGTCGGGTGTGAAGCCCCAAAGACGCGCCGTGCCGAGGAGCGTCTGCTCGCCGGGGTCGCTGTCACCCGTCGCGCGCTGCACGCCCTTGGGCCGGCCGGTGGTCGCCGACGTGTAGAGCATGCACTGCGTCGTCGACCATCCGCCGGCGATCGGCTCGCCGGACCCGGCGCCGATGGCGTCCTCGAAATCGTCGTGGCCGCCGGCGTCGCCCCTCAGCAAGACGGCACACTCGAGCTGCGACAGGCTGCCATCGTCGATGTCGGCCCACAGCCGTCGTGCGCTCACCACTGCGCGCGCGCCCGAGTCGGTGAGCAGCCACGCGACTTCCGAGCCCTTGAGGTGCCAGTTGACGGGCACGAGGAGCGCGCGCAACAACGCGGCCGCGTGCGCGACCTCGAAGAACTCGACGCTGTTGGGCAGCATCACCGCGACGCGGTCGCCGGCCGACACGCCGTGGTCCCGCAGCCAGTGCGCGAGCCGGCGGCCCCGGTCCTCCAGTTGCCCGAACGTCCGCACGGAGCCGCCGGTCACGAGCGCGGGCTTGTCCGGATCGACGGCTGCCACCCGCGTGACGCCGAGCGGCGTCGGCTCACCGGTCGCCTGCATGGTCTCCCCCCTGACCTGACGTGGGCGTCAGGGTAGACGGCTGCGCACGGGCCGCGTCCCGTACCATCGTCGGAATGGCCACCCGTACCGACCGCGCCGTACCGACCGTGGCGGCGCCCGGCAACGGCGACGACGTCGCGATCCGCGTCGTCGACTTGCGACGACGGTTCGGTGAGTTCGAAGCCGTGCGGGGCGTCAGCTTCGACGTCGCTCGGGGGGAGACATTCGGGTTCCTCGGGCCGAACGGTGCGGGCAAGTCGACCACGATCTCGATGCTGTGCACGTTGCTGCGGCCGTCCTCGGGGACCGCGGCGGTCGACGGGTTCGACGTGGTCGCGCAGCAGACCGAGGTCCGCCGGCGCATCGGTCTCGTGTTCCAGGACACGACCCTCGACGAGTACCTGACCGCGGACGAGAACCTGCGGTTCCATGCCGAGCTGTACGGCGTCCCCAAGGCCGCGGTCGGGCCCCGGCTCGAGCAGGTCATGCAGATGGTGGGGCTGTGGGAGCGGCGCACGAGCCTCGTGCGCACGTTCTCCGGTGGGATGAAGCGGCGGCTCGAGATCGCCCGCGGCCTCTTGCACTCGCCGCGGGTGCTCTTCCTCGACGAGCCGACCGTCGGCCTCGATCCGCAGACGCGCAGCCACATCTGGGGCTACATCGACGAGCTGCGCCGCCGCGAAGCGATCACCATGTTCCTCACCACCCACTACATGGACGAAGCGGAGCACTGCGACCGGATCGCGATCATCGACAACGGCGAGGTGGTCGTGATCGACACGCCGGAGGCGTTGAAGGCGAGCGTCGGGCGCGACCGAGTCCAGCTGCAGACCGACGACAACGAGCGCGCGATCGACCTGCTGCGTGAACGGTTCGGCCTCGACGCGGCGATCAGTGAGGGCGCGGTGACCGTCCACGTCGCCGAAGGCGAGAAGTTCGTGCCTCGGTTGTTCGCCGAGCTCGGGATACCGATTCGCTCGGTCAGCGTCGCCCGACCCACGCTCGACGACGTGTTCATGGCCTACACGGGCCGCACGATCCGCGACGCCGAGGCGTCGAGCGGCGACATGCTGCGCAGCAGCGTGTTCATCCGGGCGGGCCGCGGCCGATGACGGCGACCACCACCACCGCTGCCCAGGCCGTCGCCGGCGTGCGTGTCGCGGGAGGAACGTGGCGCGACGACCTGCGCGCCGTACGGATGGTGTGGAAGCGCGAGCTGATCCGCTTCTCACGCAGCCGGGCGCGCATCGTGACCTCGCTCGCGCAGCCGATCCTCTACCTCTTCGTGCTCGGCAGCGGCATCGGGTCGCTCGCGGCGACGGGTGCGACGCGCGGCTTCGACTTCCGCACGTTCATGTTCCCGGGTGTCATCGCGCTCACCGTGCTGTTCACGTCGATCTTCTCCGCGGTCTCGATCGTTTGGGACCGCGAGTTCGGGTTCCTGCGCGAGATGCTCGTCGCGCCGGTGCGTCGAGGCGCGCTGGTCAGCGGAAAGGCGATCGGCGGCGCGTCGGTGGCCACGGTGCAGGGCGCGCTCATGCTGTTCTTCGCGCCCGCGGTCGGCGTCCCGTGGTCGCCGGTGCTGCTCGTGGAGCTGCTGGCGATCATGGCGCTCACGGCGTTCGCGCTCACGTCTCTCGGGATCGTCATCGCGAGTCGAATCCAACAGGTCGAGTCCTTCCAGTTCATCATGCAGCTGCTCGTGCTGCCGATGTTCTTCCTGTCCGGCGCGGTCTTCCCGCTCACGCGCTTGCCGCACTGGTTGAACATCGCGAGCAAGATCGATCCCTTGACCTATCTCGTGAATCCCATGCGGCGCGTCGTTTTCGCCCATGTGCACGCGACGGCGCGTGTGCGGGCCGCGCTGCTCCCGCCGGTCACCTGGAACGGCTGGGCCGTCCCTGTGTGGCTCGAGCTGCTGATGTCGGCCACGGTCGCGATCGCGCTGTTGCTCGTCGCGGTGAAGCTGTTCTCCCACACCGACTGACGCTGCTCGGGCCTCTGGTCCGCCGGGTCCACCGGGCACGCGGGCGCGGGGCGGAGAATGGAGTCGTGGCCGAGGAGCCGATGCGTGGTCCGAACCTCGAGGAGGAGTCCGGATGGGGCTTCCCATCGCCGGGCGAGTCGCGCCTGCCGGCGATCGGGGCGGTGCTCATCGCACTGGCGCTCTACGTGGTGCTGCCCAACCGTCTGACGCTGGGGCCGAACTGGCTCGTACCCGCCTTCGAGGTCGCGCTCCTCGTGCCGCTCGTGCTCGGGAACCCGTCGCGGTTGACGCGCGAGTCGCGAGACCTTCGATGGCTCTCGGTGACGTTGATCGCGTTCGTCACCGTGGCGAACGTGGTCTCGCTCAGCCTGCTCGTGCACTACCTGCTGCACGGCGGGAAGACGGGTGGCCGCCAGCTCATCTACTCGGCCATCGCCATCTGGCTGACGAACGTGATCGTGTTCGCGCTCTGGTACTGGGAGCTCGACCGTGGCGGGCCGCTCGCGCGCGTGCAACCCAAGCATCGGCGGCCCGATTTTCTCTTCCCGCAAATGGCGACACCGTGGGTGGTCGACCGGCCGTGGTACCCGCAGTTCATCGACTACCTCTACACGTCATTGACGAACGCCACCGCGTTCAGCCCGACCGACACGATGCCGTTGACACCGGTCGCGAAGGTGCTGTTCGGCGCCCAGTCGCTCATATCGGTCATGGTGGTGGTCGTCGTCGGTGCACGCGCGGTGAACATCCTGAGCTGACGGCGCGGAAAGGGCCCGTGGGCCGCAGAAACCCCGCGGGTAGGCTCGGCGTGATGGCGGATCAGGCTGAGTTCGCAGATCTCGCGATGCCGTACATGTCGGCCCTGTATTCCGCCGCGCTCCGGATGACCCGCAACCCGGCCGACGCGGAGGACCTCGTGCAGGAGACGTACCTGCGCGCGTACCGCGGCTTCGGCGGCTTCAAAGAGGGCACGAACCTCAAGGCCTGGCTCTACAAGATCCTCACGAACACGTTCATCAACACCTACCGCTCGAAGAAGCGACGGCCCGAGCAGGTGGACCTCGACGACATGGAGGACTTCTACCTCTTCCGGCGCCTCGGGGGCCTCGAGGCCGCGGAGGCGGCCCGGAGCCCCGAGGCCGAGGTGCTCGAGAACATGCCCGACGAGGTCGTGAAGCAAGCGCTCGAGGACCTGCCGGAACAGTTCCGGATGGCCGTTCTGCTCGCCGACGTCGAGGGTTTCTCGTACAAGGAGATCGCCGAGATCATGGACGTTCCCATCGGGACGGTCATGAGCCGGCTCCATCGAGGAAGAAAGCAGCTGCAGAAGCGGTTGTGGGATTTGGCCGAGGAACGGGGACTGGTACCCCGTGCGGCCGCGGCCGGGGGATGAGCACCGATGACGAGCGACGCCCGAGCAATCGACTGATGGCGGGCCACGGATGACCGGCGACATGGACTGCGAAGGCGCCATCCGGCGCATCTACGAGTACCTCGACGGCGAGCTCAACACCTGGAAGCGGGCCGCCATCGCCCGTCACCTCGACGAGTGCCCACCGTGTGCCCAGGGCTTCGACTTCGAGATCGAGCTCCGTCAGGTGATCGCGTTCAAGTGCCGGGACGACGTACCGCCCCAGCTGCGGCGGCGCATCGCCATCGCCATCGGCGTGGAGCTGCCGCCCGAGGACCCCCCGGTCGTGTGACCCGCGGCTCCGAGTGTGCGGTGTGCCCGTTCTACGATGGGCCTGTCTCTATCGGCTGATCCCGGGAGCACAGGGGTGAAGACCGTCCGCACGCTGCTCGTGACCCTCTCGGCGCTGACGTTGGTCGTCGTCGGCGCGTCACCGGCGTTCGCGGTCGGGGCCGGCACACCCAAGCCGTGGCACTACTGGATCGCGCCGATCCTCGCCATCAGCTTCATCGGGATCCTCGTCGCGATCATGATCGGCTACTACGTCAAGGTGCTCCGGCCGAAATACCGCGGCCGGTAAGCGGGCCTCTGGTGGACGTGACCCAGCCGGGCGGAGTGGCGCTCGACTCGACCGGCTCCGGCGATCGGCCGGATCTTCCCGACCCGGTCGACTGGCGTCTCGCGCTCCAAGTTGCGCGCCGCTTCGCGGGCCGTGAGCCGTTTGCCGATTCCTACCTCGGTGCATCGCTGCGGGGTGACTTCGCGGAAGTCACGACGGAGGCCGAACGCCTCGTCGCCGAATTCACGGGGCTGCGCAGTCCGGGTCCCGCGGCCGGTACCGTCCTCGACCGTCAGGGCTGGGTGGAGGCGAACGTGTCGTCGATGCGTCGCCTGCTGCGGCCGTTCACCGAACGGGTGGCCGAGCGGGTCGCGCGCAGCCCGGTCGCGCCGCTCGGGCGCAGGGTCGCGGGCGCCGAGATGGGCGCGTTGCTCGGCTACCTCGCGCAACGGGTGCTCGGCCAGTACGACCTCCTCGTCCCCGACGAGCCCGGCGCCGCCGGCCCGTCGACCGATGCCGTGTACTACGTCGGTGCGAACGTGATCGGGCTCGAGAAGCGTTTCGCGTTCCGCCCGCGCGACTTCCGCCTGTGGATCGCGCTGCACGAGCTGACGCACCGGGCCCAGTTCACCGGGGTCCCCTGGTTGCGCGGCTACTTCCTGTCGCTCGTGGATCAGTCGCTGGGCATGGTGGACCCCGATCCGAAGCGCCTCGTGCAGGCGCTCACGCGCGCCGCCGACGAGATGCGGCAAGGCCGGAACCCTCTCGACGAGGGCGGCCTCGTCGGTCTGCTCGCCACGCCCGAGCAGCGCGGTGTGATCAGCCAGGTGCAGGCGCTGATGTCGTTGCTCGAAGGGCACGGCAACGTCGTCATGAACCATCTCGGTCGCCGCCACGTCGTCGGCCAGGAGCGCATGGCCCGCGTTCTGCAGGCTCGCCGCCAATCCCGCGGGCTGACCGCCCAGCTCCAGAAGCTGCTCGGCCTCGAGATGAAGATGCGCCAGTACGAGGTCGGCGAATCGTTCGTCGAGGCGGTGGAACGGTCGGCCGGTCTCGAGGCCATCGCCGCAGCCTGGCGCGGACCGGAGTGGCTGCCGACCATGGAGGAGCTCACACGGCCCCACGATTGGCTGCAACGGGTCAACGCCTGACGCCGGCGGTGCTCGGGCGCGCCGTCGCGCCGTGGCTCGCACGCCTCCAGGGCCTCGACGACGTGAGCGCACCCGTCGTGGTCGCGTGCTCGGGCGGTGCCGACTCGCTCGCACTGCTCGCCCTCGCCGTCGCCGCCCGTCTCGAACCCGTGGCGGTGCACGTCGACCACGGACTGCGGGCCGGGAGCAGCCGCGAAGCGGTCGTGGTGGCCGAGCACGCGGGGCGCTTGGGAGCGCGCGCCGTCGCCGAGACGGTACGCGTCGCCCCGGGGTCGAACCTCGAGGCCCGCGCCCGCGACGCGCGCTACGAGGTGTTGCGACGGGTCGCGCCGACACTCGGCGCATCCGTGCTCCTCGTCGGGCACACCGCCGACGACCAGGCCGAGACCGTGTTGCTCAACCTGCTGCGGGGCGCGGCCGCGACCGGCCTCGCCGGCATGGCCGCCCGTCAGGGCGACGTTCGGCGGCCGTTGCTCGCGCTTCGCCGGGGCGACACCGTCGAGCTGTGCGCGCGCCTGCGGTTCGCTCCCGTGCACGACCCGATGAACGACGACCGCGCGTTTCGCCGGGCGTGGATCCGCCACGAGCTCCTGCCGTACCTCGAACGAGGCGCCCGCCGCGATCTCGTGCCCGTGCTGACCCGTCAGGCCGAGGTGCTGCGCGACGAGGCCATGTTGCTCGACGAACTCGCGGGCGCGACCTGGCCGCCGCCCCGTGAACGCGACGAACCTCCGGCCGGACCACTCGCCGAGATGCCGGTCGCGCTCGCCCGCCGCGCGGTGCGGCGATGGATCGGCCTGCCGCCGCCGTCCTTCGCGGAGGTCGATCGGGTGCTCGCCGTCGCGCGTGGTGAACGGATCGGGGCCGAGCTCGCAGGCCACCGGCGGATCACGCGCACCCGGGGCCGCCTGCGGTTGACCACCGGGCCGCGGGAACGCGGCGGTCCCGTCCATCCCGAGACGCTCGTGTGCGCGCTGCCGGGTACCGCGGAAGGGCTCGGGGTGCGGGTCGAGTCGTGGGTCGCCCGCATGCGGCCGGCCCGCTGGCCCGACGGTCGCTGGACCTGCGTGCTCGACCGCGACGCGTTCGGTGACACCGCCGAGCTTCGTCGCACCGCCGACGGTCGTGTCGCGCTCTGCGATCGGTCGGGCGGTGTCGTGTGGACGCTCGGCTACGGTGTCGCCCGCGGCGCGCGGGTCGGCGGTGACACGGGTCGCTTCCTCTGGTTCGCAGCCGCGCCCACGACGCCCCGGACGCTCGATGGAGGTGAAGGGTGACCTGGTCGGATCCCGACGTCGGACGGACCGTCGTGGAGCGCGACGAGCTGCAGGACCGTGTCGCCCAGCTCGGCAAGGACATCACCTCCGACTACGCCGACCGGCCGCCACTGCTCGTCGGGGTGCTCAAGGGCGCGTTCATGTTCATGAGCGACCTCGCCCGTGCGATCGACCTGCCGGTGGAGTTCGATTTCATGGCGGTCTCGTCGTACGGGTCCGCGACCCGAACGAGCGGTGTCGTGCGGATCATCAAGGACCTCGACCTCGACCTCACCGGCCGTCACGTGGTCATCGTCGAGGACATCGTGGACTCGGGCCTCACGCTCGCGTACCTCAGGAAGAACCTGGCGGCCCGGGGCCCGGCGTCGCTCGAGGTGTGCGCCCTGCTCCTCAAGGAGGGCCTGCAGAAGGTCGATCCGGACCTGCGATATGTGGGTTTCCGGATCCCGCCCGCCTTCGTCGTCGGGTACGGCCTCGACGTGGGGGAGCGGTACCGCAACCTGCCCTTCATCGCCGAATACGCGGGGCAACTACCCGAGCGGCACTGACAACCGGGTGCCGGATCAGGCGGAGCCGGCGCCGAAGTGTCCGGTTAGTCTGATGTCTCGCTGTCATCCCGCGAAGGTGGGCTCGTGACCAAGCTGCGCCGCAGCATCTTTCTCTGGCTTCTCGTCGCTGCGCTCGGGATCTTCGTCGCTGCGCAACTGCTGAACCGCGGCGAGTCCCGCAAGAGCCTCGATGTGCGCGCGTTCGAGAGCCGTCTCACCGCGCACGAGGTCGGCACCGCGACGCTCTACGACCGCGATCACGTCATCAAGGGTCGCCTCACCGACGGCACGAACTACGAGGTGCGGTTCCCCGACCGCTATACCGACCAGATCACGAGCAAAGTCGTCACGGCGAACGTCGGGCTCAAGACGAATCCGCAGAAGCAGAGCGCGTGGTTGGGCGTGCTCGTCAGCATCCTGCCGTTCGTGCTCATCGTCGGTGTCGTGCTGTTCGTGATCAACCATGTGCAGGGCGGCGGAAGTCGCGTGATGAGCTTCGGCAAGTCGCGGGCGAAGGTCGTGTCGAAGGACCAGCCGAAGCTCACCTTCAGCGACGTGGCCGGCCTCGACGAAGCTGTCGAAGAGCTGCAGGAGATCAAGGAGTTCTTGGAGTCGCCGCAGCGGTTCCAGGAGATGGGGGCGAAGATCCCGAAGGGCGTGCTGCTCTACGGGCCGCCCGGAACGGGCAAGACACTGCTCGCGAAGGCGGTCGCGGGTGAGGCCGGCGTCCCGTTCTTCTCGATCAGCGGCTCCGACTTCGTCGAGATGTTCGTCGGTGTCGGCGCGTCACGCGTGCGCGATCTGTTCGAGCAGGCGAAAGCGGCCGCGCCGGCGATCGTGTTCGTCGACGAGATCGACGCGGTCGGCCGCCAGCGCGGTGCCGGTCTCGGCGGCGGCCACGACGAGCGCGAGCAGACGTTGAACCAGCTGCTCGTCGAGATGGACGGCTTCGACATGAAGCAGGGTGTGATCCTGCTCGCATCCACGAACCGGCCCGACATCCTCGACCCTGCGTTGCTCCGCCCCGGTCGCTTCGACCGCCAGATCGTCGTCGACCGTCCCGACCTCGAGGGTCGCCGGGCGATCCTTCAGGTTCACGCGCGCAACAAGCCTCTGGCGGAAGGTGTCGACCTCGACGTCATCGCGCGGCGCACGCCCGGCTTCACCGGCGCCGACCTCGCGAACCTGATGAACGAGGCCGCCCTGTTGTCGGCGCGTCACCATCTCAAGCTCATCGGACTGCCGCAGCTCGAGGAGGCCATCGACCGTGTGATGGCCGGGCCGGAACGCAAGAGCCGGCTCATCTCCGAGCGCGAGAAGCGCGTGATCGCGTTCCACGAGGCGGGTCACGCGCTGGTGAGCCACGCGCTTCCCAACACCGACCCGGTGCACAAGGTCTCGATCATCCCGCGTGGTCGTGCACTCGGCTACACGCTCACGCTCCCGGTCGAGGACAAGTTCCTCGTGACGCGGGCCGAGTTGCGCGACGAGCTCGCGATGCTGCTCGGTGGTCGCACCGCCGAGGAGCTCGTGTTCGCGGACCCGACCACGGGCGCGCAGAACGACATCGAACGGGCCACCACGGTTGCGCGTCAGATGGTCACCGAGTTCGGCATGAGTGACGCGCTCGGGCCGATGCGCTTCGGCCATCCGCACGGTGAGGTGTTCCTCGGTCGCGACTTCCAGTCGACGCCCGACTACTCCGACGAAGTGGCCGCGCACATCGACGACGAGGTGCGGGCGCTGATCGACCGGGCCCACGGGGTCGCCCGCGAGATCCTCGACGCCAACCGCGACGTGCTCGACACGCTCGCCGCCGCGCTCATCCAGTACGAGACGCTGGAGGCCAGCCGGGTGCAGGAGGTGCTCGCCCCGACCCGTCCGTGGACCGGCTCGCCGCGAGAAGACGTCGGCGCGGCGGGGCGCCCGTCCGCGGTGGCCGCGAGCGACACCGGTCCGACGGCTCGACGTCCGGGGTCGTAGTCTCGGGGAACACTCCCGGATGCGGCGGCGTTGCGCACGGCGACGTCACGCCGTCCTCGCGAGAGGTGACCGATGAGCGACCCGACCCGTGTCCCCTCCCTGCACGAACATCGCGGCATCGACAAGCCGCGCATCGAGCGAGCCGTGCGCGAGATCCTGCTCGCGGTCGGCGAAGACCCGGACCGCGACGGGCTGCAGCGGACGCCGACCCGCGTCGCGGACATGTACGCGGAGTTGTTCGCCGGCCTGCACGACGAGCCGGCGAAGCACCTCACGATCACCTTCGAGGCCAACCACGACGAGATGGTCATGGTGCGGGACATCCCGCTGTACAGCGTGTGCGAGCACCATCTCGCGCCGTTCCACGGCCGTGCCCACGTGGCGTACATCCCGGGCGACGACGGCCGCATCACGGGCATCTCCAAGCTGGCCCGCCTGGTGGAGGGATTCGCGCGCCGCCCGCAGGTCCAGGAACGACTGACAACCCAGGTCGCCGATGCATTGATGGACGTGCTCAACCCGGCCGGCGTCTTCGTGGTCGTCGAGGCCGAACACCTCTGTATGTCGATGCGGGGAGTGAAGAAGCCCGGCACGCTGACCGTGACCTCGGCGGTCCGGGGCCTGTTCAAGGACAATCCCGCCACACGGGCCGAGGCCATGGCGTTCATCGGGCAGACCGGTCGAGCCTGAGCCTCGATCCGTTCTCGCTCGCTCCACTCGCTGCTCGGCTCCGGTGGTCGCCTGCCGCTGCCCGCGTCGTTCGCTCGCTGGCGAGTGCCTCCGCTCCCTCCGGTCGCTCCGGCACCGCAGCGGACCGTTACTCACCGGGAATTCCCGAGACCTGACGGGTTTCTGAGGGCGGGGAGGGACGATCGAGGCCTGTACGCTTCCGGCCGTGTTTCGCTGGGAATCGGTGCTGGCACGACGGCGCGGAGCCGTTATGGGGATCGTCAACGTCACACCCGATTCCTTCTCCGACGGCGGGCGCTGGTTGGAGCACGGGGCCGCGATCCGGCAGGGTCTCGCCCTGGTCGAGGAGGGGGCCGACGTCCTCGACGTCGGCGGTGAGTCCACCCGCCCGGGGGCGGCCCCGGTGCCGGAGGACGAAGAGCTCCGCCGGGTGCTGCCCGTCGTGCGCGCCCTCGCCGCGGATGCCGGCGTGCCGGTGAGCATCGACACCACGAAGGTGTCGGTCGCAGCGGCCGCGATCGACGCGGGTGCGAGCATCGTCAACGACGTCGACGCGGGTCGACATGACGACGCGATGCTGGCCACGGTCGCCGGCGCGGGGGTGGGCTACGTCGTGATGCACATGCTCGGGACCCCGCGGACGATGCAGGTCGATCCCCGGTACGACGACGTGGTGCGCGAGGTCGGCGACTTCCTGGTCGAGCGGCTCGACGCGGCACGCGCGGCGGGCATCGAAGAGGGCGCGTTGGTTGCCGACCCGGGTATCGGATTCGGCAAGACGCTCGACCACAATCTCGAGTTGCTCACCGGCCTGCCAGAGCTCGCGGCCCGGCTCGACGTGCCCTTGCTCGTCGGTACGTCGCGCAAGGGCTTCATCGGGAAGCTGCTCGGCGGCGCCTCCGTCGACGATCGAGAAGAGGGCACGCTCGCCACCGTTGTATGGGCGTTTGACCGCGGCGCGGCCATCGTGCGCGTGCACGAGGTGCGGGCCGCGGCACGCGCGGCGCGGTTCCTCGCAACGCTACGCGCGGCGACACCGCGAGGGGTTGCCGCGTGAGGGGTCGCTGGGCGCAGGGTCTCGAGCCCCGCTACTTCTGCTGGATCGTGCGCGATCGTCTGGCGGCGTCGGAGCGTCCGGGTGGCTTCGCCCGCAACCATCGGAAGGTACGCCGTCAAGAGGAGTTGATCTGGCTCGGCAGCCACGGCTTCACCCACATCCTCTCGTTGCTCGATTCGCCCCACAATCTGTACGCGTACGACACCGCAGGCCTCGCGTACGAGCACATCCCGCTCGGGCGGCGCGACGAGATGGCGGACAGGCTGGCGAAGGTCTACGGCGCGATCAGCGACTGGCTCGAAGACCCGTCCGAACGGGTGCTCGTGCACCACGAGGAGTTCGGCGACCGGTTGATCGGGACGCTGGCCGGGTTCCTGCTCTATGCCGGCCTCGTGCAGGAGGGTCCGCACGCGATCGGTGTGCTCGAACGCCAGACTGGCCGTCAGCTCGGCGCGACGGGACGCGAGATCGTCGCGGTCACGCTCGAGGAGCGAATCGTGCGGGACCGCTGAAGCTCCTCGCTTGTCCGAAACTCGCTTGCTCGCACCGTCCCTCGCCCGTCACCATCGTTGCGCGTTGACCGGTGAAGGGAGGCGGGCCGGTGCACCAAGACCTCTTGGTTCAGCTGGTCGGAGACCGGCAGCGGCGGCGGCGCGACACCGCCGCGGCGCAGCGGGCCGTGCGCGTGCAGCACATCGACGTCGAGGTCGAGGCCGACGTCGACGCCGGCAGCGAGCCGGCGGGCCGGGTTTGGGTCTGGCGCCGCGCCGTGGGCTACCGGCTCGTCCAGCTCGGGTTGCGCATCTCGTTCGGCACGTGCCGGACGTGCTGAAACCGCGCATGGGCTTCCCGATCCGCAACATCGGCATCGACACCAACGACCTCGAACGCACCGTTGCGTTCTGGCGCGCGGCGACCGGGTACGTCGAACGGGCCCGCATCCCCGACTACGTCCTGCTCGGCGATCCCGACGGCCGCGGCGCCAATTTGCTCGTGCAGCGCGTTCCCGAGCCGCGGTCGGGGAAGAACCGGCTCCACCTCGATCTCGCGGTCGACGACGTCGACGAGGCCGCGGAGACCCTCGTCCGTCTCGGTGCGACGCGGCTGCGCCGCTTCGACCAGCCCGGAGACACGTGGGTGGTGCTCACCGACCCCGACGGCAACGAGTTCTGCGTCTGTCAGAACGAGCCGACGATCCCAGCTCCGACAGGCCCGTAGGCTCACCGGCTGTGCCGCAGCCGAACCCGAACCCGCCCGGCGTGATCCGCATCGCCGGCCTGCGCGAGCTGGGCGTGCACGGCGTGCTCGCCGAGGAGCAGGTACGGGCGCAGCCGTTCGAACTCGACATCGAGCTCGAGATCGACCTCACCGCCGCAGCTGGGAGCGATGCGCTCGGCGACACCGTCGACTACGGCGCGCTGGCCGAGGCGGCCGCGAGGATCGTGCGCACGGAACGGTATGCCCTGCTCGAGCGGCTCGCGGCTCGCATCGTCGAGCTGTGCCGGGCGGACGTACGGGTCTCGCGGGCAACCGTGACGGTGAAGAAGCTGCGGCCCCCGGTGGCGGTCGCGCTCGACCACGTGGCCGTGACCATCTCCGGATGAGTGGGTCCGACCGGTCGAAGCGGGCCTACCTGGCGCTCGGGTCGAACCTCGGCGACCGTGCCGCCACGCTGCAGCGGGCCGTCGACTCGCTCGCGGGGACGCCCGGCGTGCGGGTCGTCGCGATCTCCAAGGTCTACGAGACGGCGCCGGTCGGGCCGCCCCAGCCCGACTACCTCAACGCGGTGGTCGCCATCGAGACCAGCCTCGACGCCCGAGAGCTCCTCGGTGTCTCGCAAGGGCTGGAGCGTGAAGCTGCCCGGGTGCGCGGGGAGCGGTGGGGCCCGCGCACGCTGGACGTCGACGTGCTCCTGGCCGGAGACGAGCGGGTGGATGAGCCCGACCTCGTGGTCCCGCACCCGCGCATGTGGGAGCGCGGCTTCGTGCTGGCCCCGCTCGCCGACGTCGCGCCGGACCTGGTGGGAAACCACCGCCGCGGGTGGGCGGGGGTGCGGGAGAGCGAAGTACGCTTGAGCCTCTCGCCAGACCAGTAGTCCGGCACCCGGCGACGGGGCTGGAACCAGAAGGTCTTGGATTTGGATCACATCACGCCACCACGCGCGCTGACCCTGGTCGGGCCCGGTCGGGCCGGCACGTCCGTCGCGCTCGCGCTCTTGCGGCAGGGATGGTCCGTGCGCGCCGTTGCCGGACGCTCGGCCGACGCGCCATCGACGCGACGCGCGGCCGCGCTTCTCGGCGACGCACCCGCGGTAACCGCCGGCGCGGCCGGGAAGGACAGCGACGTCGTGATCGTCGCGACGCCGGACCAAGCGATCGCCGCCGTGGCGCGGGCGCTGTCGGGTTCGCTGGAACCGGACGCACTCGTCGTGCACCTTTCCGGCGCCGCGGGTCTGGAGGTCTTCGACGGGGTGCGTGCCGCCCGCCCAGACGTGCGGGTCGGCGCGATGCACCCGTTGCAATCGTTGCCGTCCGCCGAGATCGGCGTCGACCGTCTCGAGGGAGCCTGGTGCGCGGTCGACGGGCCGCCCGACGTCGCGCGCATGGCAGAGGTGGCCGGGATGCGGCCGTTCACCTTGCGAGCCGGCGCGGACGCGCGCACCGTGTACCACGCCGCCGCGTGCGTCGCCTCGAACCACCTCGTCGCGCTGCTCGCACAGGTGGATCGTCTTGCCGCGCTCGCGGGGGTGCCGTTCGACGCGTTCGTGCCGCTCGTGCGCAGCACGGTCGCGAACGCTGTGGAGCTCGGCCCGGCCGCCGCGTTGACGGGCCCGGTGGCCCGCGGAGATGTCGCCACCGTTGCCGCGCACCTCGCCGCGCTGCCCGCCGACGAGCGCGACAGCTATCGCTTCGGTGCGTCGGAGGCGCTCCGACTCACCGCGCGACACGACGCGGAGCTCGAGTCGTTGCTGCTACGGGTCCTCGCATGATCACCGTGAACCACATCGCGCAGCTCCGGTCGTTCTGCGACGACGCGCGCCGGGCCGGCCGTCGTGTCGGCCTCGTTCCGACCATGGGTTACTTCCACGAGGGCCATCGGTCGCTCATGCGCGCGGCGCGCGTCGAGAACGACGTGGTCGTCGTCTCGATCTTCGTGAACCCGACGCAGTTCTCGCCGTCCGAGGATCTGGACGCCTACCCGCGCGACCTCGAACGTGACGACGCGATCGCTCGCGACGAAGGTGTGGACGTGCTGTTCACCCCAGACACCGCGGAGATGTATCCCCGGCCGCCGCTCACCACGGTGCACGTCGGCGACCTCACCGCCGAGTTGTGCGGCGCGAGCCGTCCCTACCACTTCGACGGTGTGGCCACGGTGGTGACGAAGCTGTTCGCGATCACCGGTCCGTGTCGGGCGTACTTCGGCCGCAAGGATTACCAGCAGCTCGCTGTCGTGCGCCGGCTCGTCGCCGATCTCGATCTGCCGGTCGACGTGGTCGGCTGCCCGCTCGTGCGCGAGCCCGACGGTGTTGCGATGTCGAGTCGGAATGCGTATCTGTCCGCCGAGGAGCGGGCGGCGGCGACAGCGCTCGTCCGGGCGTTGGACCGCGCCGCGGAGGCAGTCCGGGCGGGGGAACGTGACGCCGCGACTTTGCGGGGCCTGGTAGTGGCCGAGGTCGACGGCGAGCCACTCGCCACGCTTGACTACGCGGAAGTGGTCGACGCCGGCGATCTCTCCCGGATCGACCACCTCGAGGATTCGACGGACGTGCTCGTCGCGTTGGCGGCGCGCATCGGGAAGACGAGGCTCATCGACAACGCGACGATCGAGGTGCGCGGCGCGCAGGTGCGCGTCGACCTCGGCGTCCGCTCGTAGACCGCAATGCTCAGGAGGCACCTGTGCGCCGCACGATGATGAAGTCGAAGATCCACCGGGCAACGGTCACCGATGCCGATCTCAACTACGTCGGATCGATCACGCTCGACCCTCTGCTGATGAGCCTCGCCGACATCCGCGAGCACGAGCAGGTCCACGTGCTCGACATCGACAACGGCGCGCGGTTCGAGACGTACGCCATCAAGGGTCAGCGCGGCGACGTCGTGCTGAACGGCGCGGCGGCGCGGCTCGTACACCCGGGCGACCGAGTGATCGTGATCACCTACGCGGATTACGAGGACGCGGAGCTCGACGACTACGAGCCGAAGGTTGTCCACGTCGACTCGCGCAACCGGCCCACCGACCCGTCGTTCCAGGCTCTCGACCGCGAGCTGCGCGACTTGGCTCCATAATGTCGCAGGCACGCTACGACGTGCTCGTGCTCGGCAGCGGTGTTGCCGGGCTCTCTGCCGCGATCCACGCCGCGCAGGCGGGCTTGTCCGTGCTGGTGGTCACCAAGGGTGAGCTCGAGCACAGCGCGACGCGTTACGCGCAGGGCGGCGTAGCGGCCGCGCTGGCCGCACCCGACTCACCCGGCCTCCACCTCGACGACACGCTGACCGCGGGAGCGGGCTTGTGCGATGTCGACGCGGTGCACGTGCTCGTGGAGGAGGGTCCTCGGCGCGTACGCGAGCTCATGGAGCTCGGCGCGGTGTTCGATCGCACGGGCGACGGTGAAGCGGCCGCGCTCGCACTCGCTCGCGAAGGCGGCCACTCACTCGCCCGCGTCGTACACGCCGGCGGCGACGCGACGGGAGCGGAGATCGAACGTGCACTCGTCGCGGCAGTGCGCCACAGCGGAGCCGCGGTCAGCGAAGGCGCCTTCACGGTCGATCTGTTGACCGAAGGCGGTCGCTGCACCGGCGCCGCGGTGACCGGCGGCGACGGTGTCGCACATGACGTGTGGGCGGAGCACACGGTGCTCGCGACGGGCGGCGCCGGCCAGCTGTTCTCGGTCACGACGAATCCTGCGCTCTCGACGGGCGACGGGATCGCCATGGCCCGCCGGGCCGGTGCGCGGCTCGCCGACATGGAGTTCATGCAGTTCCACCCGACCGCGTTGCACCGTGAGTCGATGCCGCGTCCGCTTCTCTCCGAGGCGTTGCGCGGAGAAGGCGCGGTGCTACGCGACGAGCGTGGTGTCGCGTTCATGCGCGACGAGCATCCGCTCGCCGATCTCGCGCCCCGCGACGTCGTCTCGCGCGCCATTGCCCGGCGGTTGCGTGAGCGCAACCTCGACCACGTGTGGCTCGACGCGACGTCGATCGACGACTTCGCCAGGCGTTTTCCGACGATCTCGCGGGCCTGTCGCGACGCGCATCTCGACCCGGAACGCGATTGGCTGCCCGTGGCACCTGCCGCGCACTACCTCTCCGGTGGCGTGGTGACCGATCTGGACGGTGCGAGCAGCATCCCGGGCTTGTGGGCCTGCGGAGAGACGGCATGCTCGGGCGTGCACGGCGCGAACCGGCTCGCATCCAACTCCCTGCTCGACGGCCTCGTCTTTGCGCCTCGCATCGTGCAGGCGATCGTGCGCGGCAAGGACTCGCCGGACGAGACCGGAGTGCTACGAGGTGTGCTCGGTGCCGAGCTCGACGACACGCCCGCCGAAGAAGGCAAGGCGCACGATGCCGGCGGCGTCGCGACGATTCGGCGCCGGCTCCAGCGCGCGATGACAACCGATGCCGGTGTGTTGCGCGACGCCGAGACGCTCGAGGACGCGCGCGACGCGCTCATCGACGCCGACGGCGGCCGCCAGGCGCTCGCCGCGGGCGTGGGCGTCGGGGCGTACGAGCTGGCCAATCTCTGCACGGTGGGGCGTGCACTCGTCAGCGCGGCCGCGGCACGCCACGAGTCGCGGGGCACGCACACGCGGCTCGACTGGCCCGACACGTCGGAGCAATGGTGCGGCCGGTTCGTGCTCGGCGCGGGTGAGGATCCGGTGTTCGTGCCGCTTCCCGGTGATCGCACGTGAGCCGACCTTCGTACGACCCGCCCCTGCATGCCGTGCGCGAGGTCGTCGCCCGCGCGCTCGCGGAAGATCTCGGCCCGTTGGGCGATCTCACGGCGTCGCTGGTGCACGCGTCGCGTACCGCCGTCGCCGACGTCGTCGCACGTTCCGCCGGTGTGCTCGCCGGGACACGTTGCGCCACCGAGGTGTTCGTGCAGCTCGACCCCGAGGTGCGTGTCGACTGGCTCCTCGCCGATGGCGAAGCGGTGGTTCGCGGAGCGAAGGTCGGCCGTGTCGAGGGTCCGATGCGAACGCTCCTCACCGGCGAGCGCAGCGCGCTGAACTTCCTGTGCCACCTGTCGGGTGTCGCGACCTTGACCCGGCGCTTCGTCGACGCGGCAGGTCCGAACGCGCAGGTCTGGGACACCCGCAAGACCCTTCCCGGCCTGCGAGCGCTCGAGAAAGCCGCAGTACGGGCCGGTGGCGGGGTCAACCATCGCGGGTCGCTGTCGGATCTCGTGCTCGTGAAGGACAACCATCTCGGTGGCATCTCGATCGGTGCGGCCGTCGAGCTGGCGCACGCGCAGTGGCCCGGACGCGGAGTCGAAGTCGAGTGCGACCGCCGCGATCAGGTCGTCGAGGCGCTCGACGCGGGTGCGGAGCTCGTGTTGCTCGACAACATGACTCCCGACGAGGTCCGGTCCTGTGTCGCCCTGGTTCGCGAGCGAGCGCGCGGCCGGGTCCTCGTCGAGGTGTCGGGTGGGGTCACCCTCGACACGGTGGCCGCATACGCCGACGCCGGTGCCGACCTGATCTCGTCGAGCGCGATCACGCAGTCGGCACCCGCGCTCGATCTCGGGCTCGATTTCGTCCCCGGAGGTTCGTGATGCTGCTCGCAATCGACGCCGGGAACACCGAGACGGTCATCGGCCTGTTCGACGGCACGACGCTCGGCGACCACTGGCGGATCATGACGATCGCCGAACGGACGTCGGACGAGCTCGCGCTCATGATCCAACAGTTCCTCGGCTTCCACGGCTTCTCGTTCGACGCGCAGGTGACGGGTGTCGCCATCGCGTCGGGCGTGCCGCGTGTCACGGCCGCGTTGCGCGAGCTGACGAGGAAGTACTTCGGCTACGAAGCGCTCGTGATCGAGCCGGGTATCCGCACGGGCATGCCCATCCTCTACGACAACCCGAAGGAGGTCGCCGCCGACCGCATCGCGAACGCCGTCGGCGCGTACGACCTCTACGGGGGCCCGTCGATCGTCGTCGACTTCGGTACCGCCATCACGATCGAGGCCGTGAGCGAGCGAGGCGAGTACCTCGGCGGCGCCATCATGCCCGGCATCGAGATCGCCCTCGACGCGTTGTTCGGCCGCGCCGCGGCGCTCCGGCGCGTCGAGCTCGTGCCGCCGAAGAACGTGATCGGGAAGTCGACCGTCGAGTCGATCCAGTCCGGAGCGATCTACGGCTTCGCGGGTCAGGTCGACGCGCTGGTCGACCGATTCGAGAGCGAGCTCGGCGAGTGCGCCGTCGTCGCCACCGGGGCGCAGGCCGAGCACGTCATGCCGTATTCACGAACGATCCAGCATTACGAGCCGTGGTTGACGCTCCAGGGCCTGCGTATCGTCTGGGAACGAAACCAGGGATAGCGTTCCGGACGTGCGTGTTCTGGTGACCGGCATGGGTGGCGAGCTCGGCACCCGTGTGGCGCAGGTGCTCGAGGAGCGTGACGACGTCGCCGAGATCATCGGTGTCGATTTCGTACCGCCGCGGCGCCGGCTCCACCGCAGCGAGTTCCACCGCATCGACCCGCTGCAGCGAGAGCGGCTCGCGGACTTCGTCGCGTCCGTCGCGCCGGAGGCGGTCGTGCACGTCGGCGTGTACGAGCCCTACGCCCGCCTCGACCCCCGCGCCGCGCAGCAATACACGGAAGCCGCGACGGTGACCGCGCTCGGCGCGGCCGCCCGCGCCGGCAGCCTTCGTCGCATCGTCGTGCGCAGCGGGATCGAGATCTACGGGCGTGGTCGGGGCCGGCCGGCCGTGCCCGACGAGCACGCGCCCGTCGCACCGACGACCGCGTTCGGTCACAGCTGCCTGCAGGTCGAGGCGATCGCATCGGCCGTGGGCCGCGCGCAACATGCGCCTGTCACCATGGTTCGTCTCGCGCCGGTCGTCGGGTCGCACGTGCCGAGCCCGCTCGGCCGGCTGCTCCGGCTGCCCGTCGTGCCCGTCCCGGCGCTCGCGGATCCCGCGTTCGCGCTCGTGGCACCGGAGGACGCGGCGCGCGCGCTCGCCGGCGCGCTCGGTACGGACCACAGTGGTCCGCTCAACGTCGTCGGGCCGGGCGCGGCAAGCCCGTGGCAGGCGGTGCGCCTCGGCGGCCGTGTGCCCTTCCCCGTGCTGTCCGCGGGATGGCAGGTCGCGTACCGGATCGCGGAGCTGGCCGGCGCGCCGATCCCGTCACACGTCGTCGAGCTGCTGGCGAAGGGACGGGCCGCGGACGGCGCGCGGGCGGTCGAGCTGCTCGCGCTGGGCTCGCTGCGATCGACGCTCGAGATCTGCGTCGAGCTGTTCGAATGGGCGACCGTCACCCACCTCCGCGCGACGGCAGCGGCGGCGTGAGCAACGTGCGGACGGAGCTGCGCCCTGGGCGGATGCCCGGGAGGGCGCAGCGGAGGGAGCCATGAGCCCCGTGCGGACGGAGCTGCGCCCTGGGCGGATGCCCGGGAGGGCGCAGCGGAGGGAGCCATGAACCCCGTGCGGGGGGAGCCATGAACCCTGTGCGGACGGTTCGCCTCACGTTCGGCCTCGACGACGACCGCATCGGGAAGGCGGAGTCGCCGCTCGCCGCGCTGCGGCGCCGGCTCGACGGCCGGTACCCGCGCGACCCGTTCGGCCTCGACCCGCACCTCCAGGACATGGTGTCGCCGCTGTTCTCACTCGTTGCGCGGGTGGAGGTCCACGGCGGTGAGCACATCCCGGCTCGGGGGCCGGCCCTGCTCGTCTCCAACCGCGGCGTCGGGCTGCTCGAGCCCGCCGCGCTCGGCGTCGCAGTCCGCCAGGCATGCGGCCGGCGGCTGCGGATCGTCGGCACCCCCGACATGCCCGTCCTCGGTGACGCGTTCCGCTCGGTCGGCGGCATCCCCGCCTACCCGTCCGACCTCGCCGCAGTGCTGCGCGCCGGCCACCTGGCCGCGGTGCCGCTCGGCCCCACGTGGCTGCGTACCGGTGCGGGCACGCCGCCGCTCGAGCTACTGCTCGCGGCCACCGGGTTCCCCGTCGTGCCGGTGGCCGTGGTGCCCGGCGGTCCGCTCGGTCTGCCGCTGCGGCCGTGGCGGATCGTGGTGGGCCCCGCGATCGTCACCGCCGGCGACCCCGACGACCCGCTCGAGGCGGCCGAGCTCGCCGAGGCGGCCCGGTCAGGTGTGCGCGGGCTGATCAGCGGGGATACCTCCCGAGCCGAGCGCCGCGAGGCGTGACCTCGCGCCAACACGCGGCGATTGCGTGGGAAGCGGTAGCGTCGGGGAGCCGTCGAAGGGGCGGCCACGGAACGTGAACGAGGGGCGAGGTGCCCGAGGTCGTCGCCGGAGACGGCGTAGAGATCCACTACGAGGCGTTCGGCCGGCGAGACGGCGAGCCCCTCGTGCTGATCCAGGGTCTGGGTACCGACTTACGCGGCTGGGCGTTCCAGCGCCTCGCACTCGGGCGCCGATACCGGTGCGTCGCGGTCGACAACCGGGGCGTCGGCGGCTCGGGCCGCCCGCCCGGGCCGTACTCGCTGTTCCAGATGGCCGACGACGCGATCGCCGTGCTCGACGCCGAGGGCATCGAGCACGCGCACTTCATGGGCGCATCGATGGGCGGGATCATCGCCCAGATCATTGCGGTGACCTACGCCGAGCGGGTGAGCTCGCTCGTGCTCGCGTGCACTGCGTGCCGCCACCACGAATGGCGGCGCGAGCTGCTCGCGAGCTGGGCCGACGCCGTCAGCGAGCGTGGTATGAGCGCACTCGGTGAGAACGCGCTCGAGTGGCTCATCGGTCCGCGGCTTCGCCGCCGCTTCGGCCTGTGGCTGAACCTCCTCGCGCGCATCGTGCTCCAGCAGCCGCCGGAGCCGTTCGTCGCGCAAGTGAACGCGATCCTCGACACGTCCGACGAGCTGCGCTTCGAGCTCGGGGCGCTCGAGATCCCGACGCTCGTCCTCACGGGGTCGCAGGACGCGTTGACACCGGTCGGTGACGCGGACGAGCTCGCCGAGATCGTGCCCGGCGCACGACTCGAGATCCTCTCCGGCGCCGCGCACGGTCTCATGGTCGAGGCGCCCAACGCGTTCAACCAGATCGTGCTGCGGTTCCTCGCCGACGTGACGGGCACCGCGCTCGCCGACGAAGGCCCCGCCGCCGCAGCCGCCTCCGCCTAGCAGCGCGGGGAGCGGAGCAGCCCGGAGGGTGCGGAGCGAGCTCGCAGGAGCGGCGAGCTGTGCGAGCGCGACCTAGGAAGATCGCGTCACGAGGCCGTCGACGAGCGCGCGCAACGAACCGCACACGCCGACGTCGAGGCCCGCTGCCGCCGAAAGGGCTTCGTCGGCCTGCTTGGCCTCGCCGCGCGCCGCGTCGAGCGCGGCCGACACCGACCCGTCCGCCGTGATGATGTCTCGCGCCCGGGCCACGGCGTCCGCATCGAGCGGGCGGCCGATCAACGCGCGCAACGGTTCGGAACCGCCGAGCGCGTAGATCACAGGGAGTGTGTACACGCCTTCGAGCAGATCCTTGCCTGCCTGCTTGCCGAGCGTGTCGTCGCTCCCGGTGACGTCGAGCACGTCGTCGACGATCTGGAAGCACAACCCGAGGTGACGTCCGAACTCGGTGAGCGCGTCGAGCGTGACGGCGTCGACGCCGCTGACCATCCCGCCGATGCGGCACGAGGTCGCGAACAGCGCGGCAGTCTTTCCGGTGATCGCGGCGAAGTAGCGGTCCTCGGTGCGCTCCACGTCGAACAAGTGCTGCAGCTCGAGCACCTGCCCCCGGCAGAGCTCACCGATCGTCGCCGCGAGCAGGCCCGCGACCTGCGCGCCGAGTGAGGCAGCGAGCTCCGACGCCCGTGCGAGCAGGAAGTCGCCGGCGAGGATCGCGACGATGTTGCTCCAGCGCGCGTTGACGGCGGGAACACCGCGGCGGGTCTGCGCCTCGTCGATCACGTCGTCGTGATAGAGCGAGCCGAGGTGCACGAGCTCCACGGCGACCGCGCCGCGCACGGCGTCCTCGGATGCGGCCTCGCCCGCGCCATGGGCCGCGTATGCCGCGCAGAGCGTCAGCGCGGGCCGGATCCGCTTCCCGCCCGCCTTCACCAGGTGGGCTGCGACCTCCGCGAGGAACTCGTCGTCGCTGCGGACCGCGTCACGCAGCCCCGCCTCCACACGCGCCAGGTCGCCGGGAAGCGGCGGGATGCCCAGGCGCTCGACCGGGTTCACCGAGACGCCCGGCACGCCCGGGGGAGGAGGCGCATGGGCAGGAGGCTACGCACCGGGGGGAACAAACTCCAAGCGGAGGGGGTTGGATCGCCGTGACCCCGGAGCACGAGATTCCCGGAACACGCCGAACCCCCTGGTGCGGACCTTCAGGTCACCCGCTCGGCGACCGATCAGTTGTTCCGAACCACACACGGCGGCAGGGAGCCGACTTCGGGGCCGATTACAATCCCACTACGAGCCATACGTCCGGCTCGTCTCCCGTTGCGAACACCTCGCGAGGCCCAGGAGGGTACGAGTCTCCCGAAGGTGCTGGTAACCGGAGAGGTGCCGGCACCGACACGCTCACGAGAGGCGGAAGCACGTGTTCGAACGCTTCACCGACAGGGCCCGCCGGGTCGTGGTTCTGGCGCAAGAAGAAGCACGCCTGCTGAACCACAACTACATCGGTACCGAGCACATCCTGCTCGGGCTCATCCACGAGGGTGAGGGTGTCGCCGCGAAGGCGCTCGAGTCCCTCGGCATCTCCCTCGAGGCCGTGCGCGCCCAGGTGGAGGAGATCATCGGCCACGGCGGCTCCGCGCCGTCGGGCCACATCCCGTTCACCCCGCGCGCCAAGAAGGTCCTCGAGCTGTCGCTTCGCGAAGCGCTGCAGCTCGGTCACAACTACATCGGCACCGAGCACATCCTCCTCGGCCTCATCCGCGAGGGCGAGGGTGTTGCCGCGCAGGTGCTCGTCAAGCTCGGCGCCGATCTGTCGCGCGTGCGCCAGCAGGTCATCCAGCTGCTGTCCGGTTACGCCGGCGGCAAGGAGTCCGCGCCCGCGGGCGGCGGCAGCGAGAGCGCGCCGTCGGGCTCGCTCGTGCTCGACCAGTTCGGCCGCAACCTCACACAGCTCGCGCGCGAGAAGAAGCTCGATCCCGTCATCGGTCGCGAGAAGGAGATCGAGCGGGTCATGCAGGTGCTGTCGCGGCGCACCAAGAACAACCCCGTGTTGATCGGTGAGCCCGGCGTCGGCAAGACCGCGATCGTCGAGGGTCTCGCCACCGACATTGTCGACGGCGACGTGCCCGAGACGTTGAAGGGCAAGCAGCTCTACACGCTCGACCTCGGCGCGCTGGTCGCGGGCTCGCGTTACCGCGGCGACTTCGAGGAGCGCCTGAAGAAGGTGCTCAAGGAGATCCGCACCCGCGGCGACATCAT
>JAMXLJ010000016.1 GCA_024281095.1 Acidimicrobiia bacterium
TGTGCCTACAAGTGGTCTTCTTCAACTGCTTTCCTCCCAGTGGTCGTGCATGCACGGTTGGCGGCATTTCTGTCCGCCTGACGCAAGCTGTCATGGAGCAGTGCCGGGCCCAAGGACAGAAATCCGTGCGTTCTCCGACATTTCTGCGACATTCCGCAGAAGCGCAGGTCGCAACGCCGCCGCGGCGCGGGATCGCTAGCCTGCCGCCCGTGATGGAGGAGCGCGACTGGGGTCGGGCGAGCGACCTCGACGACATCGCCGGCGAAGTCGCGATCGCGGGCATCGGCGAGACCGCGTACACGAAGGCTTCGGGTCGCACCGCCAAGGAGATCGGCGCAGAGGCGGCCGAGCGGGCGATCGCCGACGCGGGCCTCGAGCCGGCCGACGTGGACGGGCTCACGTTCTCGGGCACGTTCGCCGACTTCGACGTCGCCGCCTTCCACGAGCACTTTGGCACCGACCACGAGATCTGGTCGTCGCCGTGGGGTGGCGGGATGGCGTGGGCCGCGACGGCGCCACACCTCGCCGCCCGCGCGATCCGCGAAGGTCGGGCCCGCCACGTGCTCAACGTGTTCCCCGTGGCGTGGGCGACGCAGCGATCGTCGATGACGGGTGGGCCCGGTGAGACGCACGCGACGCAGCCGCTCAAGCAGAACCTCGAGGTGCCGTTCGGCTGGTTCCCCCAACCCGTGTACTTCGCGACGATCGCCCGCCGGCACATGATCGAGTTCGGCACCACGGCCGAGCAGCTCGGCGCGATCGCGGTGGCGGCTCGGCGTCACGCGAACCTCAACCCCGGTGCGGTCATGCACGACCGCCCGATGACGATCGACGACTACCTGTCGTCGCCCGTGCTCGCGGACCCGGTGAAGCTCCTCGACTGCTGCCTCATCTCCGACGGTGGCGCCGCGTACCTCACGACGTCACTCGAACGGGCCCGCGACCTCCGCCAGCCGCCCGCGGTCGTCGCCGGGGTCGGCGAGGCCCGGCTGACGGGTCGGAACGGCCACTGGAGCCAGCAGCGGCACTTCACGTCCACGCCGCAGGTCTTCTCCGCGCCCGCCGCATTCCGCATGGCCGGGATCACACCGACCGATGTCGACGTGTTGACGGTGTACGACCCGTTCACGATCGTGTCGCTCATGCAGATCGAGGACATGGGGTTCTGCCCGAAGGGAGACGCCGGACGCTTCGTGGAAGGCGACACGCTGTTCCACGACGGCGGTGGGTTGCCGTTCAATACGCACGGGGGCCTCCTCAGTCACGCGTACGTGCTCGGGATCGCGCACGTCGTCGAAGTGGTCAAGCAGCTGCGCGGGACTGCGCCGGCCCAGGTGCCGGGTGCCGGCGTCGGCGTCTACGGCGGCTACACGGGCGCGATGGCGTCGACCCTCGTCTTGCGCAAGGACGTGTAGCGACGATGGCGATCCGCCGGGCCGACTTCCCGCTTCCCGATCTGGCCGACGAGCGCACGGCCGAGTACTTCGCGGGTGCGGCCCGCGGCGAGCTCGTGATCCCGCGCTGCGACGCGTGTGGGTCGCTGTGCTGGTACCCGATGGGCGAATGCGACCGCTGCGGCGGCGGGTCGTTCACCTGGTGCCCCGTGAGCGGGCGCGGGCGGCTGTTCTCGTGGGTCGTCGTGGAGCGCGCGTTCCTTCCGGCGTTCGCGGACATGGTGCCGTTCGTGACCGGCCTCGTCGCGCTCGACGAGGACCCGGCCGTGCGCATCGTGTCGTACGTCGTCGACACCGGGCCCCACGAGTTGCGCGCCGGCCAGGCGCTGCAGGCGGCGTTCCGGCCGTTGCGCTTCTCGACGGTGCCGGGAAAGGAAGTGGTCGTGCCGATCTTCGTGCCGGCGGCGGCCGGCTGAATCACCAAGGTACGATCGCCGGGCCGGGTCGAAGGGGGAGGCGAACCATGCGGACCACACGTCGGCGGATGCTCGTGATGGTCGCGGTCATCGCGGTGGCCCTGGCAACGGCCGGCACCGCGACCGCGGGTGCGGGGGAGGACAACGGTCACCATGCGACGTATGCCGTCGGATCGCAGTCGTTCACCTTCGTCGACACGAGCCGTCCGACCCAGGCCAACGGCTCCTTCGCGGGCGCGCCGAGCCGGACCCTGCCGACGCTCGTGCTCTATCCGGCGCAGGGTGACCCCAACAAGCCGCCGGTGCCGGGCGCACGACCGCTTCGCGGCCGGCGCTTCCCGCTGATCGTCTTCTCACACGGCTTCACCGCGTCGGGCCCGGCGTACGCCCCGCTGCTCGCACTCTTCGCACGCGCGGGGTACGTGGTGGCCGCGCCCACGTTCCCCCTGACGAACGGCGCCGCGCCGGGCGGGCCCCGCCTGCTCGACTACAAGAACCAACCGGGTGACGTGAGCTTCGTGATCACGCGGGTCCTCGGGCTCGACCGCGACGACGCGCCGTTCCGTCGTGAGGTCGACGGGCGGAGCATCGGCGTCGCCGGGCACTCGCTCGGTGCAATCACGACCCTCGGTGTCGCGACGAACACGGCTGTGCAAGATCGCCGCATCGACGCGGCCGTGTCGTTCTCGGGCCTCGAGCTCCCCTTCGGCAACGGCAGGTTCTTCGGTGGGCCGACGCCGCCGCTGATGCTCGTGCACGGCAATGCCGACCAAACGGTTCCGTACGGCGGCAGCGTCAACGTCTACGGACAATCGCCCGCGCCGAAAGCGTTCCTCACGCTGCTCGGCGCACCCCACACGCCGTTCCGGCCGCCGTGGCTCGACGCGACCGTGCGTACCGTCGTCGATTTCCTCGACGGTTATCTGAAGCACGACCATGAGGCGCTCGAGCATCTCGCGCGTGACGGAAACGTGCCCGGAACGACATCGCTGCAGCAGGACCTGGGCTGTACGCACGAGTGTCACGACAGAGCCGCGTAGCGGCCGGGACGGGCCCGATCAGGACCAGGGGGTCTGCGGACGCTCCTGCAGCGCTCCGTCGATCAGGATATCGACGCGTTCGTTGAAGAACGCGACGCGTCCGGCGATCGCCGCGGCCTCGGGGATCGGGTCTTCGTACGACCAGGCGACGGCGTCGAGCATCTGATCGCCCGCGCTCGCCGACCAGTACGACGCGTCACCTTTGAACGGGCAGTGCGTACTCGTGTCGTTCGGCGTCAACGTGACGGCGACGTCCTCGCGTGGGATGTAGTAGCGGGGCGGCAGGCCCGTCTCGTTCAACACCTTCGCCCTGCGGGTGCTCGCGATGGTCTGCCCGTCCACGCGCACCTCGACGAGCGCCTCGTGGTCATCGATGGAGATCCGGTGTCCAGGGGTCATGACGGTCGCAACCGCCGAGCGACTCGTCGCATTCCGGCCCGATCACCACCCGCCCCAGCGCGGGTCGGGGTTGCCGGTGTCGTACGCCAGCCGCAGGTTGTCGAGCCACGCCACGCTCTCGGCCAGTCCGCCCGGACGATTGCGTGCGAGCCACAGCTCGCGGTGGCGCTCGACGATCGGGTCCAGCTCGGAGGCGAGCGCGGCTCTGGTGGCCTGCGGCACGGACGAGAGCGTGCCGTCGCCGGCGAGGCGCGCCCGCGCGTCGTGACAGGCGAGCCGTACGAGAGCGATCGCGTTGCGCAACTCGTCGACGACGAGCGAGCCGTCGTCGCGCTGCGGACGGCTCTCGGCGACTCGGTGCTGAAGCTCGTCGAGCCGGCGTTCGACGAACGCGAACTCGCTCGTGCCCACGCCTTCCGTGAACTCACGCCCCACGACCGTCTGCGGGAAGTAGAGGTGCATGACCAACGTGGCAACGTTCGGGAACTGCGCTCGCAGCGCGCGGTGCACGTCGCCGAGCTCGATCAGCGCGCGGCCCAGATCCTGCGAACCATCCGCGAAGGCGTGGGTGTCGAGGGCACTCGCGAGATCGAGGTCGTGATTGGCCTCGTGACACCATGACACCGCGGCGCCGTACGCGAAGCCCGGTTCGCTGATCGGCAGGTACTGCAGGTGGCCCAGGTCGCCCCAGTCGGTGTTGAGGAAGCCGCTCGCCCCGTGTGCGAGCGCGGCGCGCATCGCCTCGTCACAGTTCGCCCGCATGTTCGCGGTCCGGCCGAGGATGCTGATCCAGCTCGACGTGCCGGGACAGACCCAAAACGGCACGCCCGCGGCTTCGTATGCCGACGCGTGCTCGTCGAACGGGTGGCCCGCGTCGTACCCCCACTCGCACACGGTGACCCCGGTCGGGAGGTCGCCGAGGAGTTCCGCCCGTGCACTCAGCACGTCGCTCCAGATCAACATCTCGTAGCCGGTGAGCTCGGGGAGCTCGCGAAGCTCTCGGATCCACTCCATGTAGTCGGGCACGCGGGACCGGGGCAGCTCCCACGGCTCGTCGAGGCCGACGTGCACCCGGCGGCTGTCGAATTCGGGCAGCAGGGTGTCGAGAAGCTCTCGCACGAGACGCAACGCGCCGGGCTTCGAAGGGTCGAGCGTCGTGGGCGGCCGCGTGGCGCCCTTCCAGTCCGTCCAGCCGTCGGGCGCGAGCGCGAGCGACCGGTAGCGGTCGTGGCGCAGCCACCGTTCCATGTGGCCGAGCGTGTTCTGGTTCGGCACGAGCTCCACGTGGCGGTCGCGGCAGAACCGGTCGAGCTCGCGGATCTCGTCGGACGTGAACGGTGAGGCATCGCGCCACACCTCGTCGTGCCCGCGATACGCGTAGGTGTGCTCCATGTAGAGCTGCACCTGGTTCACCTTCCACGACGAGAGCCGGTCGACGAGATCGCGCAGCGTCTGCATCGTCGGCACCTTGTCGCGGGACACGTCGATCATCACGCCGCGCACGGGAACGTCGGGCCAGTCCCGGATGCGACAGACGGGAAGGGACGGGCCCTCCGTGCGGATGAGCTGCTCCAGGGTGTGGTGCGCGTAGAACACGCCGGCCGGGTCGGCGGCGCGCACGTCGATGTGGCGCGGCGTGACTCGCAGTTCGTAGCCCTCGGGCGGGAGGGACTCGTCGACGTGCACCTCGGGCTCGATCGCGGGTGCGTGCCCGTGGCCCTCCTCGACGATTCGCGGCTGCGGCAGGAGGTTCAGCCCGTCCACCGCCGTAGGTTGCCATCAATTGCGGGGGTTGGATGGTCCTCCCTGTACACTCACCCGATTCTGGCCAGGGCCAGCGTCGTCCCGGGCAGGTCATCCCTACTGGATGTGCGGTGAGGCCGCGCGTCGCCCGGAGCACGACACAGCATGAAGAGTCTCGGTCCTGGTGCCCAGGGGCTGTACGACCCCGCCTTCGAACATGACGCGTGCGGTGTCGCGTTCGTCGTCGACCTGAAGGGCCGGCCGAGCCACGCCATCGTGGAGCAGGGCGTGCGGGCCGTCTGCAACCTGGAGCACCGCGGCGCCTCCGGCGCGGAGAAGAACACCGGCGACGGTGCGGGGCTGCTGCTGCAGGTGCCCGACCGGTTCCTCCGGGCCGTGGCCGGCGTCGAGCTTCCGCCCGCGGGCGCATACGCGACCGGCATCGCGTTCCTCCCGCGGGACCCCCACGAAGCCGGGAAGGCCGCGTCGGCGATCGAGCGGCTCGCGGCCGACGAAGGCCTGCGGGTGCTCGGCTGGCGTGACGTGCCGGTCGACGACTCGATGATCGGCACCAGCGCCGCGGAGGCGATGCCACGGTTCCGCCAGATCTTCGTCTCCGGCCCCGCCGGGGGGACGGCCTGGTCGGGTCTCGAGCTCGAGCGGCGCGTCTTCGTGCTTCGCAAGCTGGTCGAGCACGACCTCGACGTGTACTTCCCGAGCCTCTCCTCGCGCACCCTCGTGTACAAGGGGATGCTCACGTCGTCCCAGCTGTCGGAGTTCTACATCGACCTGTCCGACGAACGGATGGAGAGCGCGCTCGCGCTCGTGCACTCGCGGTTCTCCACGAACACGTTCCCCTCGTGGCCGCTCGCCCACCCGTACCGCTACGTCGCCCACAACGGCGAGATCAACACGTTGAAGGGGAACCGCAACTGGATGCGGGCGCGTGAAGCGCTGCTCGAAAGCGATCTCTTCCCTGGCGAGCTGTCGCGGATCTCGCCGATCTGCACGCCCGACGCGAGCGACTCGGCCAGCTTCGACGAGGTGCTCGAGCTCCTGCACCTCGGTGGCCGGTCCCTGCCGCACGCGGTGCTGATGATGATCCCGGAAGCGTGGGAGAACCACACCGGCATGGACGCCGCCAAGCGCGCGTTCTACCGCTACCACGCGTCGGTGATGGAACCCTGGGACGGCCCCGCGTCGATCGCGTTCACGGACGGCACCGTCATCGGCGCGGTGCTCGACCGCAACGGGTTGCGGCCGTCGCGTTTCTGGGTCACGTCCGACGACCTCGTGATCATGGCGTCGGAGGTGGGTGTGCTCGACGTCGATCCCGCGACGGTCGTGAAGAAGGGACGGCTGGAGCCGGGCCGCATGTTCCTCGTCGACACCGCGAAGGGTCGCATCGTCGACGACGACGAGATCAAGGCCGACCTCGCCGGCGCGCACCCGTACCACGAATGGACCCGTGACGGTCTGGTGCGCCTGCACGACCTTCCGCCGCGGGCCACGCTCACGCCCGTGCACTCCTCGGCCGTGCAGCATCAACGCCTGCACGGCTACACGCTCGAAGAGCTGCGGATCCTCGTCGCGCCCATGGCCCGCACCGGTGCCGAGGCGATCGGCTCCATGGGCAGCGACACCCCGATCGCGGTGTTGTCGAACCGGCCCCGCATGCTGTTCGACTACTTCCAGCAGTTGTTCGCGCAGGTGACGAACCCGCCGCTCGACGCGATCCGCGAGGAGCTCGTGACCTCGCTGCGTCAGACGATCGGTCCCGAGTCGAACCTTCTCGCTCCCGGTCCCGAGAGCTGCCGCCAGATCGTGCTCGCGCATCCGGTGCTCGCCGACACCGAGCTCGCGAAGTTGCGCTACGTCGACGAAGACGTCGACGGCGACGGCAGTCCCGACTTCCGGCCGGTCACCGTCGACGCGCTCTATCCGGTGGTCGGTGGCGGCGATGCGCTCCGACTCGCGATCGAACGTATCCGGCGCCAGGTGAGTGACGCGATCGCCGGCGGCGCGAACCTCGTGATCCTGTCCGACCGTTACGCGACCGCGGAGATGGCGCCCATCCCGTCGTTGCTCATCACGTCGGCGGTGCACCATCACCTCATCCGCGAGAGGTCGCGCACGCGCGTGGGCCTCGTGGTCGAAGCCGGCGACGCCCGCGAGGTGCACCACATCGCCTTGCTCATCGGGTACGGCGCGTCTGCGGTCAGCCCGTGGCTCGTGTTCGAGTCGCTCGCCGACCTGATCCGTGAGGGGCATTTGCAGGGCATCACGCACCGCCGAGCGGTGAAGAACTACATCAAGGCCGCCGGCAAGGGTCTGCTCAAGGTGATGTCGAAGATGGGCATCTCCACGGTCGCGTCCTATACGGGGGCGCAGGTGTTCGAGGCGATCGGCCTCGGCTCCGATGTGATCGAGGAGTACTTCACCGGCACGACCAGCCGGCTGGCCGGTGTGGGGCTCGACGTACTCGCGGCGGAGATCGGGACGCGTCACGCACAAGCGTTCCCCGCCCGGCCCGCGGAGCGCGCTCACCGTGAGCTCGAAGTGGGTGGCGAGTACCAGTGGAGGCGCGAGGGCGAGTACCACCTGTTCAATCCCGACACCGTGTTCCGGCTCCAGCACGCGACGCGCACCAAGCGGTACGAGATCTTCAAGGAGTACACGCGCCTCGTCGACGCGCAGGCGAAGCAGCTCGCCACGTTGCGGGGCCTGTTCGAGTTGAAGCAGGGCGCTCGCCCGCCGGTGCCGATCGACGAGGTCGAACCGGTATCCGAGATCGTGAAGCGGTTCTCCACGGGCGCGATGAGCTACGGATCGATCTCCAAGGAGGCGCACGAGACGCTCGCCATCGCGATGAACCGTCTCGGCGGCAGGTCGAACACCGGCGAGGGTGGCGAAGACGCCGACCGCTTCGAACCCGACCCCAACGGCGACCTGCGACGTTCCGCGGTGAAGCAGGTTGCGTCGGGCCGCTTCGGCGTGACGAGCGAGTACCTCGTGAACGCCGACGACCTGCAGATCAAGATGGCCCAGGGTGCGAAGCCGGGGGAGGGCGGTCAGCTCCCCGGGCACAAGGTGTACCCGTGGATCGCGAAGACCCGGCATTCGACACCGGGCGTCGGCCTGATCAGCCCGCCGCCCCATCACGACATCTATTCGATCGAGGACCTGAAGCAACTCATCCACGATCTGAAGAACTCGAACCCCCGCGCGCGGGTGCACGTGAAGCTCGTCGCCGAGGTGGGTGTGGGCACGGTTGCCGCCGGTGTCGCGAAGGCGCACGCGGACGTGGTGCTGATCTCCGGCCACGACGGTGGCACGGGGGCGTCCCCGCTGACGTCGATCAAGCACGCCGGCGCGCCGTGGGAGCTCGGCCTCGCCGAGACGCAGCAGACGCTGTTGATGAACGGATTGCGTGACCGGATCGTCGTGCAGACCGACGGGCAGCTGAAGACAGGCCGAGACGTGGTGATCGCGGCCCTGCTCGGAGCGGAGGAGTTCGGGTTCGCGACGGCACCGTTGGTCGTGAGCGGCTGCGTGATGATGCGGGTGTGCCACCTCGACACGTGTCCGGTCGGCATCGCGACGCAGAACCCCGAGTTGCGCAAGAAATTCAACGGCAAGCCCGAGTTCGTCGTGAACTTCTTCGAGTTCGTCGCGCAGGAGGTCCGCGAACTGCTCGCGGAGCTCGGCTTTCGCAGCATCGCGGAGGCCGTCGGCCACGCCGAGGTGCTCGAGACCCGCGCCGCGATCGACCACTGGAAGGCCTCGGGGCTCGATCTGTCGCCGATCCTCCACGTGCCCGACCACGACCCCGCGCAAGACCGGTACTGCACGAAGCAGCAGGACCACGGCCTCGACCGCGCGCTCGACAACACCCTCATCCAGTTGTGCGAGGGCGCGCTCGACGATGGTCGTCCCGTTTCGCTCGAGCTCCCCATCCGCAACGTGAACCGCACGGTCGGCACGATGCTCGGCTACGAGCTCACCAAGCGGTTCGGGGGGAACGGTCTGCCCGACGACACGATCCAGGTGAAGTTCACCGGCTCGGCCGGCCAGAGCTTCGGCGCGTTCGTGCCGAGAGGCATCACGTTGCGTCTCGAGGGCGATGCCAACGACTACACCGGCAAGGGTCTCTCGGGTGGGCGGCTCGTCGTGTTCCCGCCGAAGGAGTCGCCGCTCGTCGCCGAGGAGAACATCATCGCCGGCAACGTCGCGCTCTACGGCGCGACGAGCGGCGAGGCGTTCTTGCGCGGTCTGGTCGGCGAGCGGTTCTGTGTGCGGAACTCGGGAGCGACCGCGGTCGTCGAAGGGGTCGGCGACCACGGCTGCGAGTACATGACGGGCGGCCGGGTCGTCGTCCTCGGCCGGACAGGCAGAAACTTCGGCGCGGGCATGTCGGGCGGCGTCGCGTACGTGTACGACGGCTTCGGCGACTTCTACACGCGGCTCAACCGGGAGATGGTCGATCTGGAGCCGCTCGACGAGGACGACGACGACTGGCTGCGCGACCTCGTGCGTCGCCACCAGGCCGAGACAGGTTCGACGGTCGCCGCCGGGCTGCTCGAGGACTGGCATCGCGAGGTGGAGCGGTTCGTCAAGGTCATGCCCGCCGACTACAAGCGCGTCCTCGAAGCGGCCCGCCTCGCCGAGGAACGCGGGCTGTCAGTCGACGAGGCGGTGATGAGCGCGGCTCATGGCTGACGCAAACAACCGCATGTCTTCTGGTCGCGCTCGCTGCGGCCCGGGATACCCGGGCCGCGGGCGCTCGCCGCTCCGGCGAGCTCGCTACGGCCTTCGGGCCTTCGCTCACCGCGCTGCAAGCGGAGGTTTGTGATGGGGGAAGTGACTGGTTTTATGAAGTATCCGCGGGAGCTGCCCAAGCGGCGCCCCGTGGAGTTGCGCGTGCGCGACTGGCGCGAGGTGTACGAGCCCTTCCCGCCGGAGAACCTGCAGACCCAGGCCGCGCGCTGTATGGACTGCGGGATTCCGTTCTGCCACAACGGCTGCCCGCTCGGGAACCTGATCCCGGAGTGGAACGACCTGGTCTACCGCGACGACTGGCACGAGGCGAGCGAACGGCTGCACGCCACCAACAACTTTCCCGAGTTCACCGGGCGCCTGTGCCCCGCGCCGTGCGAAGCCGCGTGTGTGCTGGGCATCAACGAGGATCCGGTCACGATCAAGCAGGTCGAGGTCTCCATCGTGGACCGCGCGTGGGACGAAGGCTGGCTCACGCCGCAGCTGCCCACGGTGACGACGGGCCGTCGTGTCGCCGTCGTCGGCTCGGGCCCCGCGGGCCTCGCGGCCGCGCAACAGCTGACCCGCGCCGGCCATGAGGTCGTGGTGTTCGAGCGGGCCGACCGCATCGGCGGGTTGCTTCGCTACGGCATTCCCGAGTTCAAGATGGAGAAGCGGTTCCTCGACCGTCGTCTCGAGCAGATGCGTGCCGAGGGCACCGAGTTCCGCGTGAACGCGGACGTGGGTGTCGACGTTCCCGTCGACGACCTGCGACGCGACTTCGACGCGATCGTGCTCGCCGGTGGTGCAACGCAGTGGCGCGACCTGCCGATCCCCGGCCGTGAGCTGAGCGGCGTGCACCAGGCGATGGAGTACCTGCCGTGGGGCAACCGCGTGCAGCAGGGCGACGTGCCCGAGGCGCCCATCTCGGCCGCCGGGAAGCGGGTCGTCATCATCGGGGGCGGCGACACCGGTGCCGACTGCCTCGGCACCGCGATCCGTCAGGGTGCGATCTCGGTGCACCAGTTCGAGATCATGCCGAGGCCCCCGGACCAGCGGGCCGAGACCACGCCATGGCCGACGTGGCCGTTGATGTTCCGCACGTCGTCCGCTCACGAAGAGGGTTGCGAGCGGGTGTTCTCGGTCAACACCGAGTGCTTCCTCGGCGACGGCGACGGGCGGGTCCGCGCCCTGCGGGCCCACGAGGTGGAGCAGGTCTTCACCGACGGGCGGATGGTCTTCCGCAAGATCGAGGGGAGCGACTTCGAGCTGCCGTGCGAGCTCGTCCTCCTCGCGATGGGATTCGTCGGCCCCGAACGGGGTGGCCTGCTCGACGGGCTCGGCGTCGAGCTCGACGAGCGCGGCAACGTCCGGCGCGACGACTCGTGGGCCACCAGTGTCGAGGGTGTGTTCGTCTGCGGCGACATGGGTCGCGGTCAGAGTCTGATCGTGTGGGCGATCGCAGAGGGACGGTCGTGCGCGTCCTCGGTCGACGCCTGGCTGGTCGGGGAGACCGCGCTTCCCGCGCCCCTGCGAGCCCGCTGACGCGGCACGCGCACGAAGGCCCGAAGTTCAGGACGTTTGTCACCTTGGTCGTGAGACGAGGACCGGGTAACTTTGCGCGCGCCCGCGCGGCGGGCCGGGGGGTGAGACGGGTGGCCGAGTTGATCCTGCTGGCCGTCGGCGGCGGCCTCGCGCTGCTGTCGATGCTGCTCGGCTTCTTCGCGGTCTCGACCACCGAGCCGCCGTCCGTTCCCCGCGGTCGTCGTTCGCCCGTTCCGCTGTCGTCGCGCAGCCGTGGCCCGCACGCGCCGGCGTCGCCCGGCGTGGAGCGCGTCCGGCCCCGCTGATCCTCCGGCTGATCCGCCGACCCCGGCCGGTCAGGTGTCCTCGACGTCTTCGTCGGTGACGACGACGTCGAAGCGCTCCCAGCACTCGACGCACCTGTAGGCGACGACGTCGCCGGGCGCGTACGGGTCGTCGGGATCGTCGGCCCGCAGCACGCGAGCCTCACCACCGCATTCCACGCAGACGATCGTGTCGAGGATCACTGTCGCTCCGGGTTGGGTCGGACGTTGGCCCGCGTGCGCGCTGCGGGCTCCGTGCGATGCTCGCGCGGTGGTCGTCGAGCTGCCGCCGTCACGCTGGGACCTGCCCGATCCCACGGCCGTGGACGGCGATCTCGTCGCCGTGGGCGCCGATCTCGAGCCCGCCACCGTGCTCGACGCCTACCGCACCGGTCTCTTCCCGATGCGCCTGTCGCGCGGCGGCCCGATCGGGTGGTGGTCTCCCGATCCCCGCGGCGTCATCCCGCTCGACGGACTGCGGGTGAGCCGGTCGCTGCGCCGCTCGTGCCGCCGCTACGCGGTCACGGTCGACACCGCGTTCGTCGACGTGATCCGGGCCTGCGCCGACCCGCGCCGCCCGGAGGGCTGGATCGACGAGTCGTTCGTCACCGCATACTCGACCCTGCACCGTCTTGGTTGGGCCCACAGCGTGGAGACCTGGCACGACGGTGCGCTCGTCGGCGGCGTGTACGGGCTCGCGATCGGCGGACTGTTCGCGGGCGAGTCGATGTTCCATCGCGCCACGGACGCGTCGAAGGTGGCGCTCGTCGGCCTCGTCGACCGCCTGCGACGGGGCGGAGGCTCGCTGCTCGACGTGCAATGGACGACCCCGCACCTCGTGTCGCTCGGCGCCATCGACGTGCCGCGTGAGCACTATCTGCACGAATTGGCGGCCGCGATCGTGCGCCGGCAGCTCCGCCTCGACACGTAGTCTCGGCCGCATGGACCTCACGGCCGAGGAGCTGCGCGTGCTCGGGTGCCTCGTCGAGAAGCAGCGCACCGTGCCGGACACGTATCCGCTCAGCCTCAACGCGCTTCGCAGCGCGTGCAACCAGACGACCAACCGCGAGCCGGTCGTGAACTACGACGAGCCCACCATCGAATCGGCTCTCGACCGGCTGCGTGAGCGGCATCTCGTGCGCAGGGGCGTCACGGCCGGGAGCCGCGTGATCAAGTACTGGCAGCTGTTCGACGAGGAGGTGGGCCTCGATCCGTCGGAGGTCGCGATCCTGTGCGTCCTGATGCTGCGGGGCCCGCAGACCGTCGGGGAGCTGAAGGCCCGTACCGAGCGATTGCACGCGTTCGACTCGCTCGAAGCCGTCGGCGAGACGCTCGAGCACCTCGCCACGCGCGACGAACCGCTGGTGCAGCGGCTGGCCCGGGAACCGGGTCGCAAGGAGCCGCGCTTCGCGCAGCTCGTCGGCGTGTCGGACGTGTCGATATCGGAGGCCGCGGCCGCGCCCCACGTCGATGCCGGGCCGGGCATGCCGGGGCTGGCGGCTGCACCGGCCACGGGCGCCCTCGAGGACCTGCGGCGTGAGTTGGAGGCCCTGCGAGCGGAGGTCGACGAGTTGCGGGGCCGTGTGGACCGCCTCGCACCGTGAGGGCATACCCTGACCAGATGGCCGACGTGCTCGTGTATCACAACCCCGTCTGCAGCAAGTCCCGCGGCGCGCTCGAGATTCTGCGCGACCGCGGCGTCGACGCCGAAGTGGTCGAGTACCTGAAGAGCCCGCCCGACCGTGCCACCCTCGAGCGCATCCTCGATCACATCCCCGACGCGCCGGCAGAGCTCGTCCGCAAGGACGACCGCTTCAAGTCGCTCGGTCTCGACCCGGCGGCCTACGAGACCCGTGAGCAGGTCATCGAGCTGCTGGTCGAGCACCCCGAGCTGATGCAGCGCCCGGTGGTGTTCCTCGGCGACCGGGCGGTGATCGCCCGCCCGTCCGAGAAGGTGCTGGACCTCCTCGGCTGACGAGCGCGAGCGCAGGAAACGAAAAGGAGAGCGGACTGTGGCGATCGTGACCGCGGACCTGGTGCGCGAAGAAGTGCGCGCATGGCTCGCCGACAACTGGGACCCCGACATCACGCTGGCGGAGTGGTGGGAGCGGCTGGCCGAATCCGGTTGGGCCGTGCCGACGTGGCCCGAGGAGTGGCACGGGCGCGGGCTGCCGCGCGACCTGGCCGCGGTGGCGATGCAGGAGCTCGCGGCCGCCGGTGCGGTCGGGCCCCCGTCAGGCCTCGGGATCCTGCTCGCCGGGCCGACGATCATCGCCCACGGCACCGACGAGCAGAAGCGGCGCTATCTGAAGCCGATCGTCAACGGCCAGGAGGCGTGGTGCCAGCTGTTCAGCGAGCCGGGCGCCGGCTCCGACCTCGCCGGCCTGCAGACGCGTGCCGAGCGCGACGGCGACGAGTGGGTGGTCAACGGCCAGAAGGTGTGGACGTCGGGCGGCCAGCTCTCCGAGCTCGGCATGTTGGTCGCCCGCACGGATTGGAACGCACCGAAGCACCAGGGCCTCACCTACTTCGCGCTCCCGATGGACCAGCCCGGTGTCGAGGTGCGGCCGCTGCGTGAGATGACGGGACGTGCGCTGTTCAGCGAGGTGTTCTTCGCCGACGCGCACGTCCCCGACGCGGCCCGCATCGGCGAGCTCAACGGCGGTTGGGCGGTCGCGAACACGACCCTCGCGAACGAGCGGGCCGGTCTCGGCAGCGGCGGGAGCGGCGCGCTCGGCGGGGCGTTCCCCGGCAAGAAGGCCGGGTTCCTCGATCGCCGGGTCGGCGACCTCGCCGGCGGCGCACCGCGCGGCGGGGGCGCCGGTGCGGACGTGGGGTCCGCGCGCAGCGGCAAGATCTTCAGCCAGCTCGCCAAGGAGCTCGGCCGCAACGAGGATCCGGTCGTGCGCCAGCATCTCGTCGAGCTCTACATGCTCAACGAGATCGGACGGATGACCGCGTTGCGCACGAAGGCGGCGAAGGCCGCGGGCCGCGGGCCGGGGCCCGAGGCCAACACCGCGAAGCTCATGATGAGCCGCATCACCCGTCTGTCGCGCGAGGTGGGCCTCGGGTTGCTCGGCCCGTACGGCACGATCATGGGCCCCGACACGCCCGGCGGCGGCGCGGTGCAGGAGATGGCGCTGTTCAGCCCGGCACCGTCGATCTACGGCGGCACCGACGAGATCCAGAAGAACATCATCGGCGAACGGGTGCTGGGCCTGCCGAAGGAGCCCGACCCGTACCGGGGTAAGGCGTTCAAGGAAGTGCCCCGCAACGGGTGACGAGACCCGCGCCTCCGGCGCTCGCTACGGCGCCGCGTGGGCCAGGTCGAGGTACTGGTAGAAGAAGTTGGCGGTCTGGCTCTGGACCGCGGGCAAGAACTGCACCGGTACGTGACCCGCGCCCTGGAACGTCTCGAGCACGGCGGGCACGTGGTTGTTCGTCAGCGCGACCGCCGTGTCGAACGACCACTGGTACGGCACGATCGGGTCGGCCGTGCCGCTGAACAGAATTCCCGGCGCGCTGGAACCGTCGACGAACACGCCGCCCGGCACTCCGCCCGAGAACGACATGAACCCGCGCACGTCCGAAGCAAAGCCGGGATTGCCGCTCGAACCGGGCTGGTTCGCCAGGACCGCGACCCCCGTCGCGACGATGGCGCCCGCCGAGTCGCCGCCGATGGCGATGCGGTTCGTGTCGATCCGGTACGTCAACGCGTTCGCCCGCAACCAGCGCACGGCCGCCTGCGCGTCGTGCACGGCTTGGATGGCCGCGTTGTAGCAGGTGCCGGTTACACCGCCCGCTCCGGTGCATCCGCCCGGCGCGAGCAGCCGGTAGTTGATCGAGGCGGTGACGTAGCCGCGCTTCGCGAAGTAGGCCGCGTTGTCGGTTTCGGGGTACTGGGCCTTGTCGCCGCCGGAGAAGCTGCCGCCGTGCACGAGGACGATCGCGGGGCGCGTCGTCGCGGTGTCGCCCCCCGGCTGGTAGAGGTCGAGCATGAGATTGACCGGGTTCCCCGAGAGGTCGGGTGCGCTGCCGTACTGGAGGTTGCCCGTGAGCGTGGTCGTCGGGAACACGATGTCGCGGTAACGCAGCGGCGCGGCGCCCGGCGGCGGTGCGACGCTCGTGGCGAAACAGCCGGAGAGGGCGACGGCGCCGCTGAGGGCGAGGAGGAGCGCGACGGTGAGACGCCGCCGGCCCGGCGGCCGCGACCGGCGCGGGCCGGGAGCCTGGCTCTGATCGGTCACTCGTCCTCCCTGCCGTCGCGGGGGTGGTTCGGCCGTCACTCCTGCGCGCCGCGACGCCGCGGCGCGCCGTGCTGCCATTTGTATCGGCACGATGGGCGGCTTCCTTCGCGAACCAGCGTGATTGTGACGATCGTCCCGGACACCGTCCCGGCGGGAGGCCGGTGCCGGCGGGAGCCACCGCGTACCCTGGCCGGCGTGTTCGCGGAGCTCCTCCAGATGCCCGGGGTCGTCGAGGAGGTCCAGCTCCGGTCGCATGTGGGCTTCAT
>JAMXLJ010000017.1 GCA_024281095.1 Acidimicrobiia bacterium
TCCACGTGGATCTCCTCCGGGAGCGGTTCGGACGTGTCGTCTACGGTATTCCGCCCAGTGTGCGGCCGACCGGAACACCCGGCGTAGGGCCGAAAGTCCCAGGTCGACCGGCACGGGCCGACCGGCGCGCCACGGCGGCCGGCGCGCAACTCGCCGCGATCGATGTGCACAAGCACTACGACCGCGGGCACGTGCGGGCGCTCAACGGCGCGACGTTGCACGTCGACGCGGGGGAGTTCGTCGCGCTGACGGGCCCGTCCGGCTCCGGGAAGTCGACACTGCTCCACCTGTTCGCCGCGCTCGACACACCGACGTCGGGCCGGATCGTCGTCGCCGGCCGCGACCTCGCGACGATGCGTCACCTCGACAGGTACCGGCGCGAGACGGTCGGCCTCGTGTTCCAGCTCCACAACCTGCTGCCGCACCTGACCGCGAGCCAGAACGTCGAAGTGGCGATGTTCGGGACCCACCTGTCCCGAACGGAGCGACGCGCCCGTGCGAGCCTGCTGCTCGCCGAGCTGCAACTCGGCGGATTCGGCCGCCGGCACCCGCCCGAACTTTCCGGCGGCGAGCGTCAGCGCGTTGCGATCGCACGCGCGCTCGCGAACGAGCCGAGTGTCCTGCTCGCCGACGAGCCCACCGGCAACCTCGACTCCCAGGCCGTGCAGGAGACCCTTGCGCTGTTGCAAAGGTTGCGCGCCGAGCGTGACCTCACGATCGTCCTCGTGACGCACGACCCTCAGGTCGCGGCCGCCGCCGACCGCTGCGTGACCATCACCGACGGTCGCGTGATCGACTGAGCGGGTTTCGCGGTTCAGTCGCGCAACGGGACGCGCCAACGCACGCTCGTGCCGCCGCCTGAGCCGGAAACGACCTCGAAGTCGCCTCCCAGCGTCTCGGCCCGATGGCGCATGTTCGACAGACCACTGCTGCGGTGGGCTTGCGGAAGCCCGATCCCGTTGTCGCTCACGATGATGGTGATGGACTCACGGACCGACACTTCCACGACGACCTGGGTCGCGTGCGCGTGCCGGGCCGCGTTCGACAGCGCCTCCCGCACGACCGCGAGCGCGTGCGGCAGGACGTCGACCGACATCCCGACGTCGACGGGACCGTCGAAGCGCACGGCAGGCTCGAAACCGAGCGGCCCGGTCGCGTCGGCCACCACGCGCAGGATCTCCCAGCGCGGGCCGGACTCGCTGCCGGCCGGTGTTTCCAAGGCGAAGATCGACGTGCGAATGTCGAGGATCGTCTGATCGAGCTCCCGAACCGACGACGCGATGCGGTCCGCCGCGTGCTTGTTGTCGACGAGGCGCATGGTGCCCTGCAGGTTGAGACCGGCGGCGAAGAGCCGCTGGATCACGAGGTCGTGGAGATCGCGGGCAATGCGCTCGCGGTCCTGGATCAAAAGCAGCGCTTCACGGTCTTCGCGTGCTCGGCTCAACTCGAGAGCGAGCGCGGCCTGGCCGGCGAGCGCCTCGGCCAAGGCCACGTCTTCGTCGGAGAACGGGGGCGCGCCTGAGCCGCGCACGACGATCAGCGCCCCGCTCACGGCGCCGCCCGCGATCGGCACGCCGAGTGCGGGCACCGACCCCGTGGATCGATCTCCGTCGACCTCGCTCGTACGAACGCTCTCGCCGCGCGCGACCACCCGCGCCGCGAACGCCTCGGCCAGCCCGTGCCCGGCAGTGGGCGCGCCGTCACCGGCCGTCGCCGTGACGGTCAAGCGGGCGGGATGGCCGGCGGAGTCGCTGATCACGACGCTCGCGCCGTACCCGTCGAGGAGCTCGCACGCGTGCTCGCAGATGAGCGTGAGTGCACCGTCGACTGGCGCACCGGACAACAGCGCGAGCCGGATCTCGGCCGTCGCGGCCTGCTGGCGCTCGCGCTTGTGCTCCTCGACGAGCAGCTGCCGGAGGCGCGCCTCTGCAAGCTTTCGTTCTGTGATGTCGCGGGCGAACCACGAGAACCCGAGGAGGTTGCCGTTCTCCTCCCGGATCGCCGACATCGACGCGGCCACGTCGATCCGCGTGCCGTCCTTGCGGACCTGCTGGGTGTCGCGCGCTCCGATCCGCTCGGCATTGGCCGCCGCCCCGAGCAGCTCCTCGAACACGTGCGACTGGTCGGACGGGATGAGCGCGGAGACGTGCCGGCCGCAGATCTCGTCCTCCGGGTAGCCGAGGAGCCGCTCCGCGCCGGGGTTCCAGCTCGTGATCTCGCCCTCGACGGTCATCGACACCATGGCATCCTGCGACGACTGCACGATGGCGGCGAGCCGGGCGGATGCCGCGGTGGCGGCGACGCGGTCGCTGATGTCGCGGATCGCGGCGACGACGAGCGGGGAGTCGCCGCCCGTGATAGGGGCGAGGCTGATGTCGACCGGGAACTCCGTGCCGTCGCGGCGGCGACCGGACAGGCGAAGGCCGGCGCCCATCGCCCGGGCCCGGGGCGCGGCCGCGTACTCCTTGCGGTGGCCACGGTGGCGGTGGCGGAACCGCTCCGGGACGAGGATCTCGACGGGCTGTCCCACGAGCTCACCGAGCTCGTAGCCGAACTGGGCCGCGGTCTGCTCGTTCGCCGACACGATCGTGCCGTCGCCGTCGACGACCACCGCCGGGTCGGGCACCAGGGCCACGAAGGCCTCGAGCAGCTCCGCGGCCGGGAACTTCGCCGTGCCCAGGTCGCCGGGATCCACGACGGCCATTGTGACGCCGGAGGCCGGGATGCGAGCACTCGCGGCGGACGATTCGCCCGCCGGCTCAGCCACCCGATCCCGGCGTAGGGGATCCAGTACGTCTCCCACCGTGCTCCTGACACCGGCATGCGCCGGGGCGGCGGGCGCCAGGGAGGCAGCTCCCACCAGCCGCCACGGTTCGACACCAGTCTGGCCCCTGCGACTTCGCCGCAGAAGTCAACGTTTGCCCACGCTGCCGGAGCACGTTTGCGACATCACAACCTTGCGGGCGCGACGTGCGCCGCTACGGCGGCGGGATCCGCCGCCCCGAGATGACATCGGGTGCCAGGCGGACGAAATGCGGCTTGGGCGCGCGCGACCACGGGATGAGCGGGAGCCGCCGCATCCGCGCCAGCTCGGTGGGATCGGTGATCACCTCCGCGTTGCCACGCGCCAGCACGCTCCAACCGGCGTGGTTCCTGACGTCGATCTGGTCGACCTCGAACGCCACCCGGGCCCGGTTCACGCAGGCGTCGAACTTCGTGCCCTCCGCTGTCCGGAAGACGATGGATCCGTCGTCGTCGACGACGAAGTTGACGGGAAGCACCAGCGGCTCACCCTCTGAGACGACGGCCACGCGACCGACGTGCACATGGCGCAGGAGCGCGACGCACTCGTGCCGCTCGATCGCGTCCATCATCGTGTGCCCGTCGTATACCACGGCTTCTCTCAGTCTTCTTCGTCATTGTGGCTGTGCATCACGAGCACGGGGCAGTGCGCGTGCTCGGCAACGTGCTGGCTCACCGAGCCCAACAGCAGGCCGCGAAAACCGCCACGGCCGCGGCAGCCGACGACGACCATCGCGGCGTCGGTGGACAGCTCCACCAGCGCGACAGAGGCCGGGCCCCGCATGACCTCGAGAGCCACATCGAGGCGGTCGGCGTCGGCCCCAAGGGCCTCTTCGACGGTCTCCTTGGCGACCTGCCTGGCAGCGTCGACGAACGTCTTGTCGGTGAGCGGCGGCTGGAACACCGCGGGCGCCAGCAAGGCCGGGTAGGCCCAGCAGCACACGACGGAGATACCGCTTCGGCGGGCCTCCGCCTCCCGGGCCGCCCAGCGCAGTGCCTGCACCGAGGCCCGCGAGCCGTCGACACCTACGACGATCCGTCCCTTGACCGAACTGCTCATCGCGTCACCTCGTTCTCAACCGTGCACCACGGGGGTACGCGGCTCCTCGGCGTAGCCGAAGATGACTTCGCCCGTGATCGGCCGCACCAGGTCGCCAAGGTCGGCCGCGACGTTGATCACGAGATCGTCGACGGTCAACACGCCGATCACACGGCGACCGTCGACCAACGGCAGTCGCCGGAAGCCGTGCGCACGGAAGATCGGGAGCGCGGCGCGCACGTCGGCCGCGGCATCCAGGGTGATGACGTCGGATGTCATGACCGCATCGACGCGCGCATCTCCGGGGATCCGGCTCGCCAGTGCGCGCACGACGAGATCGCGGTCGGTTGCGATGCCCGCGACCGCCCCGTCCCCGGTGAGCACCAGAACCGACCCCACCGCATGCCGGTTCATCAATGTCGCGACATCATGAATCGAGGTCTCCGGTGTGACGGTGACCACCGGCTTCCGAACCGCCTCGCTCGCTCGCATCGGGGCTCCCTCCTTCTCTTGAGGCCAGCAAACCCCGGCCTCTCTTCGTAGTCGGGCTACACGAGCGTCTCTTGCCGCGGGCTCGTCACCTGTTCGACGGTCCGGTGGATGCTTCGCTCGTGCATCACGTAACCGAGCGCCAAGGCGATGAACACTGCGAGCGCACCGATGAGGGCGGCGATGCCGACCCAGTACGCGATCGCGCCGACCGTCGCCCAACCCCACACGTTGAGCAGCAGGCCACGAAGGGTCTCACCTTTGAACAGCGTGTTCGCCTGGGCCTGGAGCTTCGTGTTGTTCGGGTCCTGCTGCGCGGCTGCGCTCACCTCGGAGTAGGTCTTGCCGCCGGCAACACTCTTCAGGTGGGTCTTGATGAACTGGTCGGCGTATGCCTTCGCCTTCGGGCCGTTGTCGACGGCCTGACCGGCGTAGCGCTGCAGGCCGGGGAACTCCTTCGGGTCGAGCGCCGAGCTGCCCTTCGCCGGGAAACTGATCTTCTCTTCACTCAGCTGCGAGTGAACGATGTTGTTGGCGAAGCTGTGACCCCACAGCAGCAGGCTGCCGCCCACCGTGAGAACGAGGAACAGAACCGACCCGATGATGACGAGTGTCGGCACTGTCGTGAGCCAGTTCCGCAGTTTCACGATCGTTGCTCCTTCTACGCCCCGACATGCCGTCCACGCCGGTACTGAACGCATCATCCGTGAAGTGGGGGCACGCGCGGACGTGCGGAAAGGCAAGAGATCGCCGGACCATCAGCCTGCCGCGCCGGGACTTTGGTCCTACAGGTAGGCCCGCAGCGAGAAGACCCACTCGACGGTGTCGACGCCGTGCAGCCGGCGACCCGTGATGGTGAACGGCTCGACGGCGAGCCAGTGGTCGCGCCCGGCGACGATCCACGGCTCGGGATCGAAGCGCTCGCGAAAGGCTGCGGCATCGGGATCGAGCCGGTGCAGCATCCCGCGTACGAGCACGGACCAACCCTGACGGCCGACGTGGTCGACCCCGTCAATCTCAAACGCGACGTTCGTCGACGCGCGGTCGATCACGTTTCCCGGCCGGGTGCGCAACGCGAGCCATTGCAACCCGCTCGTTTCCACCAGCCGGTAATTCACGGGCACGATGACCGGCGGTTGGTCGACGTCGGGGACGACCGCGATCCGTCCCACCGACTCGGTGCGCAGCAGGGTGACACACGTGTCGAACGGCAGTTCCTCGAGGAAACTCTGGTCAGTTGTGCTCATGTCGTCGCCCCTTGAGTGGCTCTGGTTCCTCGACGGTGCAGGAGTGGCGAAGCCGGCGTTAGAGGCGGGGGTCCCGACAACCGCGGCATTGCGGCCCGCGCCCCGAATACGCGGGGCACAACGTCCGGCTCGGGCCGTTCGGCCCCGGCGACCCGGGGCGGTCGCCTCTCTCCATCGCTACGGCGACGCTCCACGATCCAGGTGATGTATCCAGCCGGCGTCGCCGAGACGCACTCCGCGTGGGTCTTCTTCGTCGACGAACGCGCCTACAAGCTGAAGAAGCCCGTGAAGCTCGACGTCCTCGACTTCACGAGCCTCGAAGGCCGGCGCGCCGCGACCCGTCGCGAGGTCGAGTTGAACCGGCGCCTCGCACCCGACGTGTACCTCGGTGTCGCGGACGTCGTGGGGCCCGACGGGCAGGTGTGCGATCACCTGGTCGTGATGCGACGGATGCCCGAGGAACGACGTCTGAGCACACTCGCGCAGGCTGACGCGCGACTCGACGACGAGATCGACGAGATCGCTCGGGTCGTCGCCGCGTTCCATACCGCCGCGGCGACGTCGCCGGAGATCTCGGCCATGGGCCGACCGGCGGCGGTGAGCGACAAGGTCGAGCGTGACCTGTCCGAACTACGCGGGCTCGGCGTCGACCTGGTCGACGAGACGGTTGTCGAGGAGATCGCGACGTTGGCCCGTCGATACCTCGCCGGTCGCGCACCTCTCCTCGAAGCCCGCGTGGCGAGCGGCTGCATTCGCGACGGCCACGGCGATCTCCTCGCCGACGACATCTTCTGCCTCGAGGACGGTCCGCGGATACTCGACTGCATCGAGTTCGACGACCGGTTGCGCTACGGCGACGTGCTCGCCGACATCGCGTTCCTGGCCATGGACCTCGAACGGCTGGGAGCAACGCCGGCGGCCGAACGGCTCATGGCGTCGTATCGGAGGTTCACGAACGAGCACCACCCGAAGACGCTCGAGCACTACTACATCGCGTTCCGTGCCCTCATCCGCGCGAAGGTCGCGTGCGTCCGGGCCGGACAGGGCGACCCCGATTCGGCACGACAGGCGCGTGCGTTGCTCGCGCTGGCGTTGATACATCTCCGACGCGGACGCGTGCGGCTGGTCCTGGTGGGCGGAGCGCCCGGTACCGGGAAGTCGACGATCGCGGCCCGCCTCGGCGAACGGTTCGGCTCGGCTGTGATCCGATCCGACGAGGTCCGCAAGGACATCGCCGGCATGGGTCACACCGCCCGTGCCGAGCTGGCGATCCGCGAGGGCATCTACGACGACGCCACCACGACGGAGACGTACGAGACGCTGCTGGAGCGGGCCCGTCGAGCGCTGCAGGCAGGCGAGCCCGTGATCCTCGATGCATCGTGGTCGCGCCAGGAGTGGCGAGAGGCGGCCGGACGAATCGCGGACGAGACCTTGAGCGATCTCGTCCAGCTTCGCTGCGACGCGCCGATCGGCGTCGCGCGCGAACGCATCGAGCGCCGGCGAACCGCCGGCAACGACGTCTCGGACGCCACGGTCGAGGTGGCAGACGAAATGCGCGGCAGGTTCGACCCGTGGCCATCCGCTGTCGCGGTCGATACGGACAGCCCTCTGCACCAGTCGCTTGCCGCCGCGGTGTGCGCCGTCGACGAGGAGGCGGGTCCACCGCCGTCGTGACCTCGGCGAGCTCGCAGCCGGCCGGTCGCGGTCGCGCGTGACAAAAGTGTCACGCGAGCGGCATTCAGGCGCGGCGGCAGCTGGCGCACGATCGGTCCCGGAGAAAGCACGCGGGCACCACCCGCACACACCAGAGGGGGACCGTCATGAACCGTCTCAGCCGTTTCGCCGTCGCGCTGATCGCAGTCGCCACACCGGTCGTCGGGATGACGTCGGCCGCCTGGGCGCTCAGGCCGATCGACCCGAACAACCCCACGGTCGGAGGCATCTACGACCCGCCCACGACCACGACCACGCGGCCGCCGTTCCACCATCCGCCCATCGAGGTGCCGCCCAACGTCGGCGTCTTCGACCCCGGAACGCCGACCGATCCGCCCACGACTCCGCCGACCACCGGTCCGAGCAGCGGGAACCCGACCAACAGCGGCAACGGGAACACCGGGACCACGGGCAACACCGGCACGGGTGCGTCGAACGGCAACGCAACCGGGAACGGCACAGGATCCAACCCGGGCAACCACCGCACGGTCACCAACGGTTCCAACGGGTCGAACTCGTCCGTTGCGCCGGGCGGGAGCGCCATCTCGCCGACGGGCTCCAGCCTCGTTGCCAACGTGCATCCCGACACACGTACCGGCGCGCACCTGGCGTCACGGGGGTCCGCGTCGCACTCGTCGAGCGACGTGTTCGTGATGATCGCAGGTGCCGCGGTCGCCTCCGCGCTTGCCGCGGGCGGCCTGGTGCTCTGGCGCCGGCGGCACAACGACGCGACGGCGTGACCCACGCCGCTCCATCCCGCTCGGGGCACCTGGTCGGTTCGTCGACGACCAGGTGCCCCGGCGCGCGTGACGGCCTAGAAACGAAAGCGCGTCGCACCCCCCGGCTCGACCGTTGCGAGCACGGTCGCGGCACGGGGGGTGATCCGGTACACGAACCACGGTGGCGGCCCGGCGGACGGCGCGCTGAACTCGGCGGTGAGCGCCCGGCCCGACTCGTCGACCCGCGCTGGCCAGCCCTCCGCCGCCCAACGCTGCGCCATCGCGGCAACCGTCTCCGGGTCGGTCACCTTGGCGGCGTCGCCCTCGACCACGAGGTCGAAGGTCTCGGTCGCCACGCTCAGGCTGCAGCGTGGGTCACGGGCGACGTTGCGCGCCTTGCGGGTGCCGTCACCGGTTTCGAACCAGAACGCGCCGTCGACGAAGAGGGCGCCGACGCCGGTGACGTGCGGGCTGCCGTCCCCGTCGATCGTCGCGAGCCAGCAGGTGTGCCGGTTCGGGCCACCCGTGCCCGGCGCCTGGCTGAGACCCTGGCTCAGCCGGCTCTCGACCGGGGACCAGTCCAGCAGGGGCGAGCCGTAGAGGTCGGCGAGATTCTTGGTTTCCATGCCTTGTTCGACCGCGGCGGCCGGCGAAAGTCACCGTGGCAGCGGCCGGACCGGAAAGTCAGCGCTCGTGCTCGACGAGCGCGGCGAGCTTGTCCATCGACATGTTCGAGCCCAGCTCGTTGTCCGCGGTCGACACACCGGGCGGCAGGTTCTCGTGCAGGCCCACGAGCTCGGTGCCGGTGGCGGCATCGCTGAGCGTGTAGGTGATCGTCATCTCGCCCTGCATCGCCGGGTCGTCCGTCTCGAACTCGACCCGTTGCACGACCTTGGTGTCAGGGATCAGCTCCACGAACGTGCCGTGGAACGTGTCGGTCTGCGCGTCGGTCTTGCCGGCCGTGGTGGGCGCGTCGTAGGTCAACGAGACCCGGAACGCGCCGCCCTCGCGCGCGTCGAACGCGTGGACGTGGCTCGTCATGCCGTCGGGCACCATCCATTGCCGGACGGCATCCGCGTCGAGCAATGCTCGGTAAACCCGTGCGCGCGGTGCTCGGATATGCCGCGTCACGCGCGTCGTTGCCACGACCGGAGCCTAGCGACGCGCGACATCCGGCATTCGTGCGTGGATCTTGGTCGCTCAGCGACGCGGATCCACGCATGAATCACTGGTTGTCGGAACGCGGGTGCCGCCCGACACTCGCGGGTACGCCCGTCGACGTACACGCGCCCCGTCGTACGGGAGTCACCGCGCAAGAATGGCGACGATGCTGACTGACGAGAAGATCTTGATCACCGGCCCCGCGGGTCAGATCGCCGAACCCCTGACGCGGTATCTCGCGAAGGACAACGAGGTGTGGGGCGCGGCGCGGTTCAGTGACGCCGCGGCCCGGGCCCGCATCGACGGGTATGGCGTCACGACGCGGTCGGTCGATCTCGCGACGGGCAAGCTCGGTGATCTCCCCGACGACTTCACGTATGTGTTGCACCTGGCGGCCGACCAGAGCAACGACCTCGACTACGACCGATCGCTGCGCGTGAACGCCGAGGGTACCGGACTCCTGCTGCAGCACTGCCGTAAGGCGAAGGCAGCGCTCGTCATGTCGACGTTCTCGGTATACCGGCCGAACCCGGACCCGGGACACCGCTACGCGGAGACCGATCCGCTCGGAGAGGTCAACGCGGTGCACGCGCCCACGTATTCGGTGTCGAAGATCGGTCAGGAAGCCGTGGCCCGCTTCTGTGCACGCGCTTTCGACCTGCGCGTCACCATCGCCCGCATGAACGCGTCGTACGGCGACAACGGCGGGCTCCCCGCGATCCATCTCGCGCTCGCTCGGGCCGGCGAGCCGGTTGTCACGCGCTGGGATCCCTGCACTTACAGCCCGATCCACGAGGACGACATCTGCGCACAGGCCGGCCCGCTGCTCGAGGCCGCGTCGACGCCCGCCACGATCGTCAACTGGGCCGGCGACGAACCGGTCAGCGTGCAGGAGTGGTGCGCGGAGTTCGCCGCACTCCTCGGCCATCCCGTGAAGGTCGACGTCCGCGAGTTCCCGGGCACCCAACCGAGCGCCATCTCCGACAACACCAAGCGCCTGTCGATCACGGGCCCCTGCACCGTTCCGTGGCGCGAAGGGCTGCATCGGATGTTCACCGCGCGGCCGTAGCAGGGTTGCGGGAAGCGGCATCGGCGCCCGTGACAACGTCCACCGATGTCACACTTCGCGGGCCTGCGTCGTCCCAGAGGTCAAGAGATCAGACGAGACGAATCCCGGAGCCGTCGATGGCGACACCAGGTGGACCGCACACTGCTTTCGACGAGATCTGGCGCGAGCACCGCGCGTATCTCGTCGATCTCGCATTCCGGATGCTCGGCAACATCCACGACGCCGAGGACGTCGTGCAGGAGGCGTTCACGCGGCTGATGCGGAACGACATCGACGGGATCGACGAGATCCGCGGGTGGCTCGTCGTGGTCGTCAGCCGCATCTGCCTCGACCATCTGCGTTCCGCGAAGACCCGCCACGAGACGCAGATCGAGCGCGTCGACGACGCAGCTCCCGTGGCGCCGCGGCGGGCGGCCGACGATCCGGCCGATCGCGTCACGCTCGATGACAGCGTGAGCATGGCGCTCCTCGTCGTGCTCCAACAGCTGACTCCGCCCGAGCGGGCCGTCTTCGTGCTCCACGACGTCTTCCGATTCTCGTTCGACGCGGTCGCCGAGATCGTGGGTCGCAGCCCTTCGGCCTGCCGCCAACTCGCGAGCCGCGCGAGGCGCCGGATCGAGTCGGAGACCGAACCGGCGCGGTTCCGGCCTGGTGTCGACGAGCATCACCGGGTGGCCGAGCAGTTCATCGCCGCGTGCGCCGGTGGTGACCTCGACGCGCTGATGCGGTTGCTGGACCCCGACGTCGTCGGCGAGGTCGACGGCGGCGCGGGCGCGGGGGCGGGGGCGGGCCGGCCGCAGCGGGGAAACCGCGCCGTGGCACGGGTCGCGCTCGGTTTCCTCGGTCCCCGGTCCGGGATCACGTTGGTCTCGCAGCCGGTCAACGGACGTCCCGGCACGCTCGCATTCCGCGACGGTGCGCTCGCCGCCATTCTCGTATTCGACCTCCGCGACGGGCTCATCGCCGACATCCACGGAATCATCGACCCCCGCAAGCTCGCGCTCGTGAGCGAACGGTTCGCGCTCGACCGCTGAACGCCATCTCCGTCGCATCGCTTGACAGTCTCCGATCGCCGTGCGATTCTCCGAACGATGTTCGGGATTCCGCATGACGCTCGGTCGATGGAGGCCGTATGAAGGGCGCGACCCGCCCGGACCGGCGACACCGGCGCCACGAGGCGACGCGCCGGGAGATCCTCGACGCGGCCTGGTCGATCGCGAGGGAAGAGGGGCTCACCGCGCTCTCGATGCGCCATCTCGCCCGGGCGGTCGGCATGGAAGCGCAATCGCTCTACACCTACTTCCCGTCGAAGCACGCCATCTACGACGCGATGTTCGCCGACGGCAACGCGCACCTGCTCGGGCTGCAGTCGTCGCTCGAGCTCGATGCGGACCCGGTTGTCGCGCTGCACCAGGCGGCGCACCAGTTCGTCGAGTTCTGCACGTCGGACCCGACCCGGTACCAGCTGTTGTTCCAGCGGACGGTCCCGGGCTTCGAGCCGTCGAGCGAGTCGTACGCCCTCGCTCGAAAGGTGTTGGACTTCGCAAGCGAACGCCTGGCCGCGGCCGGCGTCGCCGACCAAACGGCGCTCGACCTCTACACCGCGCTGGTGTCCGGTCTCCTGAACCAGCAGATGTCGAACGAGCCCGGCGGAGACCGCTGGATCCGCCACCTCGACCGGGCGCTCGACATGTACCTGCGCGAGACGACCACCGACAGACACGAACCAACTTGAAAGGGGTCAGCCATGGAAACGAAGGTCGACGAGATCGCCGACGGCATCTACCGCCTGTCGACGTGGGTGGAAGACATTGCACCGCCGGCGGGGTTCGCGTTCAACCAATTCCTCATCGACGCCGAGCAGCCGCTGTTGTTCCACACCGGCCCGCGCGAGATGTTCCCGCTCGTATCGGCGGCGATCTCACGGATCATGCCGGTTGAGCGCCTGCGGTGGATCACGTTCGGCCACGTCGAAGCCGACGAGAGCGGCGCGATGAACCGCTTCCTGCAGGCCGCGCCCGAAGCGCAGGTCGCGCACAACGCGCTCGGATGCATGGTGTCGCTCAACGACCTGTGCGACCGGCCTCCGGTGGCTCTCGGCCCCGACGAGGTGTTGGACATCGGCGGCAAGCGTGTCCGCAACATCGACACGCCGCACGTGCCGCACGGCTGGGAGGCCCATGTGCTCCACGAGGAGACCACGGGGACGCTGCTCTGCGGTGATCTCTTCACCCAGCTCGGCGACCGTCCGGCGCTCGTGAGCGACGACATCGTCGGGCCCGC
>JAMXLJ010000018.1 GCA_024281095.1 Acidimicrobiia bacterium
GTCCGTCGGGCGGGCGGTCCGGCGGCTCGTCGTGACCGTCCTTGCCGTCGTCGTGCACCAGTGCCGTCGGTGTTCCAGCGGAGAACCAACGCTGCTCGTGCCGCCCGTACGGATCGAGGTACCACCCCTCGGCGTCCATGCCAGGAGAGAATCATCCTCCAAGCGGATCCATCGTCATCCTGATCGGGCGATTGCGCGAGCCGGTGCGGCCACCACCCGCCATGACTGCGCGGCATGTCGTCGGCGGCCGCGGCCGCGCACCGGCGTCACCGCGGTCATGATGACGTCACACGCCGTCCCGCTGAGCCGGTTCGCTTGCGGACGAGCAGCTTTCCGACCTCCCACACGATCAGAAGTCCGATCGCCGGAACCAACGACCACGCGAACTGGCGCATGTCGAGCTCGGCGGTACCGAGAATGCGCCGCAGGGCATCCATCTGGGTGCACAGCACCGCAACGACGAACTCGCCGAGGGCCACCCAGTTCATCTGTTTGCTCTCGAAGGCCGCGGTCGTCAGCGCCGTCGCCGTCTCACTCCGGCACTCGAACGCGGCGACGATGAGCATGAGCGCGAACGAGGTGAACGCCATGGATTGGCCGACGGCGACACTCCCGAAATGATGCTTACCGAGCTGGATCAAAGCGAGCATGCCCACGGACATCGCCAGCCCGACGAGCGAGACGGTAAGGATCAGCCCTCGCGTCAGGACCGACTGGCCACGGGGCTCCGGGTGACGTGCCATGAGCCCGGGCGTCTCGAAGTCGAAGCCGAGCGCGAAGCCGAACGGCGCGTTGACGAGGAAATGGATCCACAAGACCTGCGCGGGCGTGAACGGCTCGCCGGCCGCGATGTTGAACAGCGTCGCGCCGAGGAACGTGGCAACGAAGGCTACGAGAAGGACGAGCACGAAGCGGATGTACTTCGTGAGGTTGTCGTAGATCTTGCGGCCCTGCTCGACGGCGTAGACGATCGTGGCGAAGTTGTCGTCGGACAGGATCATCCGCCCCGCGTTCTTCGCGACTTCGGTGCCGCTGCCCATTGCGATCCCGATGTCGGCCGCCTTGATGGCGGGCGCGTCGTTCACGCCGTCGCCGGTCATCGCGACGACGTCGCCCCGCTTCTTGAGCGTCTCGGCCAGCATGACCTTGTGCTCCGGTGCCACCCGTCCCACGACGCCGATCCGGTCGATTCGCGCGAGCCGTTCTTCTTCGGACATCGCCGCGAAGTCGGCGCCGAGGATGGCTTCACCGGAGATGCCGACTTGTTTGGCGATCGCAGCGCCCGTCGTGACGTCGTCGCCCGTGACCATGCGCACGCGTATGTGTGCAGCCTGCGCGTTCGCGACCGCGGCCTTCGACTCGTCCCGCGGCGGATCCACCATGCCGACGAGGCTGGTCATCTCGAGGTCCGTGACGTAGGCGAGCAGATCAGCCGACGGGTCGAACCGCTCCGGATCGATGTCGCGCACGGCCGCGGCCATGACCCGACGTCCTTCGCGCTCCATGCGCTCCATCTGCGCCTGTGCGCGATGGGCCAAGTCGTCGTCCCAGGTGATCGTCGCTCCTGCAGATCGAGCGGTCGTGGCCCGGCCCATGACGGCGGGCGCCGCGCCTTTGACGAAACAGCGGACCACGGGCCGTCCGGCGGCGTCGCGTGTCGTGTTGAACGTCGCCATGAGCTTGTAGGTCGGATCGAAGGGCAGGGTCGCGACCCGTGGCAGCTTCTCCCGCGTTCCGGCGATCTCGAGGCCGGCCTTGTACGCGAGCACGAGCAGCGCGCCCTCGGTCGGGTCGCCGACGACGCGGCCGTCCACGAGCTCGGCGTCGTTCGCGATGAGATACGGGAGGATCGCGTCATCGAGCGTGTCTGTTGCGCCCGCGGCGTGCTGCACGGTTCCGTCGAGGCCGTAACCGATGCCGGAGATGGTGTACCGGTCCGTCGGGTCGACCACCTCGACGGCCGTCATCTGGTTCATCGTCAGGGTGCCGGTCTTGTCGGAGTTGATCGCCGACGTGAAGCCGAGCGTCTCGACGGAAGGTAAGTCCTTGACGATCGCGTTTCGCTTGGCGAGGTCGACACTGCCGAGCGACAAGATCACCTGTGTCACGGTAGGAAGCGCCTCGGGTATCGCGGCGATGGCGAGCGACACCGCGCTCACGAACAGTGCGTCCCACGCGCGGCCCCGGGCCCGACCGAGGACGAACATCACGATCATGGTGAGTCCCGCGGCTGATGCGATCCACACGCTCAACCGGTTGAGCTCCCGTGTGAGCGGCGATTGCTCGACCGCCGTCGCGCGCAGCATTCCGGAGATCTTTCCCAGTTCGGTGTCTGCGCCCGTGGCGGTCACGACCATGGTGCCGCTGCCGTGCGTCACGGGCGTGTTCATGAACGCCATGTTCGACTGGTCGCCCGGCCCGAGCCCGTTCCCGCTGAGCGCACCGGCGTCCTTGGCGGCCGGCACACTCTCGCCCGTCAAGGCAGACTCGTCGATCTGCAGTGCGCTCGCAGCGACGATGCGGCCGTCGGCGGGCACCTGATCCCCGGCCGCGATGGTCACGACGTCGCCGACCACGAGTTGCTCGGCCGGCATGTCGCGATCGACGCCGTCGCGCCGCACGCGCGCGCTCGCCTTCATCATCGACTTCAGCGCGTTCATCGCGCTCTCCGCCTTGCCCTGCTGGCGAAGGCCGACAACGGCGTTGAAGAGCGTGAGCAGCACCAGGACCACGGCGGTGCTCCACTCCTGGATCGCCAACGAAACGATCGCCGCGCCCGAGAGGATGAGCTGCATGTAGCTGCGGTACTCGTCGACGAACCGCCGCCACCCGGGGATAGCCGGCTCCTCCGGCAGCGCGTTGGGGCCGTTCGCAGCGAGCAGCTGATCCGCCGTCGCGGACGACAGGCCGACCGCAGTGTCGACGCCGAGTGCGCTTTCGACCTCCTCCGGCGAATGTCTGTACCAGCCGGGTTCCGGCGCCGGTGCCGGCGGCTGTTCGATCCGTATCGTCATCTCTTCCGGCCTTTCGCGACCCGCGTCGGGTTGCTCGTGCGAGCCGGCTCGCGGTCAACCGACACAACTTGCGTGCCCATCGCTCGCCGGGCGCGGGTAAGACCAGCGTCCGGGCGAGTCGGGTCGCGGGCATCGCCCAATGAGGATGAAGGGTCGCTGTCAGCGGCGATGCCGGCACGACGAACTCCGCGTTCGCCCCGAAGTCGCCCGGGCTGCGCGCTCGCAGGGGAGTGCCGCGGCCACCGTCGGTTCCGTGCTCGACCTCATGGGTGAGCTGGCAGGACTCGGTCGCGAGAAGGTCGAGGATCATCCAACCGGGGTGATGGCAGACACCCGTTCGCGCGACACGCTCCGATCGGACCGGAAGGAAGGACATGACATGGCGAAGAACCACAACGGTGCGCCAGGGCTGCAGCTCAACAACCGGTTGTTGATCGGAAGTGCGGTTCTCGTCGGTGTGGCCGGGTTCGTTGGAGCGACCGGCCTGGTCCTCGCGGGCGCTGCGTTCACGTCCGCGGGGCGTCAGTGGGTTCGTTCGCTGGACCACCCTCCGAGTGAGACGGCGAAAACCATGGCCAACCGGCTCGTGGCCGCGACGTCGGCCGGTACGAAGGCCTGGCGGAGTGAGGCAACCCTCGGCAGATGACCGGGGCCCAAAAGGAGAGGCGCGATGACGACGACAAGTGGTCGGGACCGCACCGTTTCGGCGGCGACCGACGATCAGCTCGTGGTGTATCCGGATGCACAACGCGGCTCGGGCTGGCTGTTCTTCGCCGGCACCGTGATGGGCATCGCCGGAATCATGCGGATCGTGGATTCGATCTGGGCGTTCAGCTACCACGGAGCCTTGCCCGACAACTTGAAGGACGGTGTCCTCGGTTCGGACCTGAAGAGCTACGCGTGGGCGTGGCTCGCCGTCGGGTGTGTCCTGATCCTGGCGAGCTTCCTCGTCCTCGTGCGATCGCAGTTCGCCCGCTGGATCGGAATCATCGCCGCGGCGTTCGGGGCCATCAGCGCCGTCGCGTGGATGCCCTATTACCCCATCTGGTCGCTGACCTACGTCGGGCTCGGGGTGATGGTGATCTACGCGCTCACCCGCTACGGCGGCCGGGAAGCGATATAGCGACTCCCTCGCGCGCCGTTTCAACCGCTGGGTGAGAGGTAGCACGCACAATGGCGCGACGGGTGAGCGCGGCTACAGCGATCGTGGCGGGCTGCGCCGCGCCGGTCGGCGCGGTGCTGTTCGCACTCGGGCACATCGGGCTTCTGGTCGGCGTGCTCCTCGCCATCGTGTTCGCGGGCGCGATGGGCTGGGTGGCCGTGACCCGGCGCGGAGCGACACGCGTGATCGGGGCGACCCTCGCGTTGGCGGGGCTGATCGGAGCCATGGTCGCATTCTTCGTCGTGCTGTCGGCGGAACGCGCTGTTCGCGACGTCGTCGTCATCGTTTTGCTCCTCGCACTCGCCGGTGTAGCTGCTCGGCACGCGCTCGAGGCCGAGACCGTTCGCGCCGACGAGGTGCCGGAGACGATCCCGGCGCCGCGGCCGGCGCACCCAGTGCTCCTGATGAACCCGAAGTCAGGTGGCGGCAAGGTCGAGCGGTTCGGGCTCGTTGAAGAGGCACGCCGCCGTGGCATCGATCCGATCGTGCTCGGCCCGGATGACGACTTCTACGAGAAGGCCATGGATGCGATCCATCGCGGTGCCGATGCTCTCGGTGCCGCCGGGGGCGACGGCTCCCAAGCGGTTGTCGCAACCGTCGCGCTCCAACACGATCTGCCCTATGTGTGCATCCCGGCCGGAACAAGGAATCACCTGGCGCTCGACCTGGGTGTCGACCGCGACGACGTCGTGGGTTCGCTCGATGCGTTCGTCGACGGGAGGGAGCGGCGAGTCGACGTCGGCGTTGTGGGTGACCGCGTCTTCGTCAACAACGTGTCGTTCGGCGTGTACGGCGAGATCGTGCAGTCGGAGGAGTACCGGGACACGAAGGTGCGCACGGCGGCAAACATGCTTCCCGACCTGTTGGGCCCCGGCGGACGCGCTCCAGAGCTGCGGTTCAAAGGGCCCGACGGCAGGCCCCGGCGAACGACGGATCTCGTTCTCGTGTCGAACAATCCGTACAACGTCACACGGACAGGCGGGTTCGGTACGCGGCCACGTCTTGATTCAGGCACGCTTGGGATCGTGAGCATCCACGTGTCCGACGCCGCGCGCGCGGCCCAGCTCACGGCCATGCAGGCGTTGGGGCGGATCCGCGACTTTCCCGGCTACGACGAGTGGACCACTGAACGGTTCGAGCTCGAGGCCGACGGACCCCTCGCGGCCGGCATCGACGGTGAATTCGTCAAGGTCGAGCCTCCGGTCGTCGTCACGATCCGACCGGGCGCGCTGCGCGTCCGGCTCGCTCCCGGTGCGCCCGGCGCGTCACCCGCAGCAAGAGCCAGACGAATGGACCGGCCGACGTTCCGCGCCCTGTGGAATCTCGCGTGGCACGGAAGCACGACGAACGGTCACTCGCCGTCGAAACGATCCGCGTCTACCGGACCGGCGTCCTGAGTCGCCGCGCTCCGAGGCTCTTCCTGTCTGATCGCGCCGATCGCGTCGTCGATGGACGCGTAGAAGCGGTCGCGATCCAGCGTTTCGAAGAGACCGTAACGCCAGATCAGGTCGTGAAGACGGCTGCGCATCTCCACGAAGGCCATGTGAACGCCCAACCCGTTGAGCTCGATGTCGAGACGTTCGAGCATCTCGGCGGCGGTCACATCCACATCGGTGATCGCCTGACACTGCAAGACGACCCAGGACGGGTGCCGGTCGCGAACGAGGCGGCGGATCTGCTGTCGAAACGAACCCGCGTTCGCGAAGAACAGCGGTGCCTCCCACCGGTACACGACGATGCCGGGTATCTCCTGGACGTCCTCATGCGTTGCGACGTCGTGCCATTCGTTGGTTCCGACGAGACGCCCCAGTACCGCGCCGGGCGGCCACCAGATGCGACGAAACACCAGGAACACGGCCAGGACGATGGCGATGACGATGCCGGCCAGCACACCGAACACGATGACGCCCGCCGTCGCGACCAGCGACAACAGCACCGCGCTCTTTCGCACGCGCGAGTACCGGCGCAGGGTCGCGATGTTCAACAACGACAACGCAGCGGCGATCACGACCGCAGCGAGTGCGGACTGCGGCAAATCGGCGAGTAGTGAGTTGAAGAAGACAAGGAGCAGTACCACCAGGCTGGCGCCGATCAGACCCGTCATTTGGGTCTTCGCGCCGGCCTGGTCAGCGACAGCTGTACGTGACCCACTCGTCGAGACGGCGAAACCCTGGAAGAACCCTGCGGCAACGTTCGCAGCACCGATGCCGATCATTTCCTGGTTCGCCTCGACCTCGTCACCGCGTCGCGCCGCGAAGCTCGAAGCGGTCGCGATCGTGTCGGTGAGTGAGACGAGCGTGATACCGAATGCAGCGATGAGGAGCGGCCCGAGGTCGTGGACACCGGTCCACGGCAGCGACGGCGTCGGAACACCGCGTGGCAGTGTACCGACGGTCTTGACTCCCTCGGCGCTCAGCCCGAAGGCGGCCGAGACGAGCGTGGCACCCACGACGGCGACGAGCACGGCGGGCACTCGTGGCACGAGCTTCGGCAACGCGATCAACGTCACCAGTACCGCCACGCCGACCAAGAGTGCGGCCCCCTTGGTCTGATCGAGACCCCTGACGAACGCCTCGACCTCGCCGGTGAACGTGTCTGCGTCGGTCGAGAAGCCGAAGAGCTTCGGGAGCTGACCGACGATGATTGTCACGGCGAGCCCGTTCATGTAGCCGATCTGCACCTCAGTCGACAGCAGATCGGCAACGAAGCCGAGCTTGGCTGCGCCGAGTCCGATCTCGATCAGACCGACCATGACCGCGAGCATCCCGGCGAGCGCGATGGCGGTGGTGCTGTCGCCGGCGACGAAAAGCGGTGTGATGGCAGCAAGGATCAACGGGGAGACGGACGAGTCCGGGCCGAGCACGAGCACCTTCGACGGACCGAATACTGCGTACCCCACGAGGCATGCGATCGTCGTGTAGAGGCCGGTGACCGCGGGGAGCCCCGCCAGCTCCGCATAGGCCATGCCTTGCGGTACGAGGATGGCTACGAGCACCAGACCCGCGACGGCGTCGCTACGCAGCCATGAGCGACGGTACGTGCGGCCGGCACGGATCCCGGGGATCCAACGGTCGACCGATCGGATGTGCGGCAAGTCGTCAGAACCGTTGCGGGACGAAATTGTGCGCCCGCACGGGTTCCACATAGCCGTCGGGCTCCTGCCGCGCAGGGAGCTCGACCTTCTCCGCCGAGAGAGGCTTGTACGGGATCTGGTCGAGGAGATGGCCGATGATGTTCAGCCGCGCCCGTCGTTTGTCGTTGGAATCGGCAACGTACCAAGGAGCGAAATGTGTGTCGGTCGCCGCGAACATGTCATCGCGGGCCCTCGAGTAGTCGTACCAGCGGCTGTACGACTTCAGATCCATGGGTGAGAGCTTCCACGTCTTGCGTCCATCGTCGATACGCGCCTCGAGGCGGCGCGTCTGCTCGTCCTGACCGACCTCCAGCCAGTACTTCAGCAAGATGACACCCGAGTCGATGACCGCCTTTTCGACGAACGGCACCAGCGCGAGGAATCGCTGACTCTCCTCCTCGGTGCAGAACCCCATGACGCGCTCGACGCCGGCGCGGTTGTACCAGCTGCGGTCGAAGATCACGACCTCGCCGCCGGCCGGCAGATGGGGCACATAGCGTTGCATGTACATCTGGCTCTTCTCGCGGTCGGTCGGCGCCGGCAGGGCCACCACTCGGAAGATGCGTGGGCTCACCCGCTCGGTGAGCCGTTTGATCACGCCGCCTTTCCCCGCACCGTCGCGCCCCTCGAAGACGATGCAGACTTTCGCCCCTTCCCGCACGACCCATTGCTGAAGGTGTACGAGCTCGATTTGAAGCAGCTCGAGCTCGTGCTCGTAATCCCTGCGTTTCATGCGCGCACCTGCGGCGCTCGTGACCCCAACTCCCGGGCTGCGCACATCTGCGCTCATGTTGAGGTGATGCTTCTTCTGCTTCTTCTTCTTCGCCATCTCGCATCCTCGATCAGGACGTCGCCGCGAAGACCGCCCGGGCGCGAGCGCTCTACTCGCCGGGCGTCGAAGCCTCTTCGCCGGCGACGATCACCACACCGAGGGCCTCGGTAACGCCGACGGCTGCAGAAACCACCCGGGGAGTACCGATGATCGGTGCAATGGCCACGAGAACGTCCTGCATCTGCTCGACTGTGACGCCGGATTCGACGGCCGCGCCGAGGTTGGCCAGATACGACAGCGGCCGCGCGTCCATTGCGGCGAGCGCGGCGAGGCGCACCAGCATGAGCTCGTTGTTGTCGAGGTTGCAACGTTCGATCGACTCCGCCGTGAGTGCGGCGACCGTGTCGAGAAGGGGGTGTTCGGCTGTTGTTACTTCGGACATGAGTCCACTCCTCGCGTGAAAGGTGGCCGCACGGGTCGTGCCGCCGTCACCGTTGCACCAAGCCACCGTCAGCATGTGGCCTCGGCCAACTGGACGTCGTCCCCCAGAAGGGATGACCGTGCCGAAGGGTCCGTTCTACGGAGGCTCGATTGCGTCGACGAAGGCGCGACATCGTCGTTCGACATACATCGCTGCGGCGATGACACCTGCGATCGCCGTGAGCATGGAAATCAGGATGGTCCGCCTGATCAGCACGGCCTGCCCCTTCCGCGAGCAACGACCACCGGCAGGGGGAGCGTCGTGCAGCAGCATCCGGCCCGACATCACCCGAGACGGGTGATCCCGGCCGGTCGGAGTGACACGGATGTCTCAGGCGGCGAACGCGGACTGCGCCATCCTGCGGTATACCCGGCGCGGATGAAGCGTGGCCTTCCGGTTCCCTGACGTGGTCCAAGTCATCCGGTCCGGGCGATGACTGCGCTACGGGGTGAGCTCACGATGCGGGGGACCCAAGACAAGGTGCTCGAGGAGCCGGGATGCCCTGGTATACGACGTTCGGCGTCATCTATTTCGTGCTGGGTCTCACGCTTGGCGTGATCAGCATCCGCAGGGGCCATTGGATCATGTTCCTTCTCGGGTTCGTCGTCCCGTTCCTGTGGCTGGTCGGCGCGATGATGCCGCCCACGCGGCGTGCGCGCGTTCTCTGAAGGAGGCCGCAATGCGCGGGTCCCGTCTTCGGCGTGGGCTCCCCTCGAGGGAGCGCTGCGAAGCCGTGTCGCCGGTAGATGCGATGGTTGCCGCGATCGATGCCGCGCTGCGTTTCGCCGGTTCTCGAAAGCTGCTTGCTCGGAAGGACGTCGGCGGCGTCTTCGCGATGCTCCGAGTGGCGTCGCCCGTGGCCGATGAGCCCGGGGCCGTGTGCGAAGCCCTGGACCGTGCTCAGAGATCGTTTGCGGGCGACGACGTGATCTCGGGCACGGCCCTGGTCGACCGTCTCCTCGATGTCCGGCTCGCGGTGCGTGAGCCGCTCGAGCAGTCGCGGGTCGTGAATTTGGAGGCTTCGGGCGCATTTCGACTCGTGCGCATGTGACACAACGCGCGCTGGTCGCGCGCCGAGACCTCCGCCGCTGGTTCGAACCCTAGATCTCGTTCTTGTCGCTGACGCGCTGTACGTCAACGAGCACGAGGCCGAGATCGCTGATCTGCTCGAGTGCCCGGTGGAGCATCGCCTGATCCGGCACTTCGGCCCGCAAGACGGTCTCGGTCGAGATCTCGAATCCTTCGAACGCGATTGCGACGCGCTCGCCGATCGCGCCCTTGATCCTGATCTCGTACTCCGCGACGCTCACCGCTTGCCACCTGATCGTCGTGCGGGTGACCGCGCCGGTCGAACATCGACGAGCTCGACCCCGAGGGTGTCGATCCACGCGAGGAGTCCGTGCAGGGCGGCCTGGTCGGGCACGCCCGCCCGTACAACGCTTTGAACCCTCACGCGCGCGTGGGTGAGGGTCTCCGGAAGACGATCGGAGACGTCACCCTGTACCCGGAGCTCGTACACGAATCCCGACATGTCGAAACCTCTGTGTGTCGGGGGGAATTTCACCAGAGCTTCGATGATCTGCCCTGGCGGGTAATCACCCCCAACGGATGATCCGACGGTTCGCCGGGGTGATTCGGGCCCGGCGAAACGAGCGGCGCGATCATCGGCGTGCCCGGCGGTCGACGGTCGGCGGCGTGCGCGCGCGGCCCACAGAGCCCGGGTGCGGCGTCCAGTCGTAGACGACCCGGGTTCCGGCGAGCATGTCGTGCCACGCGCGGCGGCGACGGTCGACGGCCACCCAGGCGAAGCCGACGCCGAGCGACATCACCGAAAGCGCATAGCCCGCGACACGAACCAGGGCACGGGCCCAGCTCACGGTGGCCCCGTCGAGCTGCACCACCCGCAGGCCGAGAACTGCCTTGCCGACTGTCTTGCCGAACAACCACCAGGCGGCCCAGAAGTAGAAGGCCGTCCACGCCGCCAGCATGATCGACGCCACCGTGGCGGAGATCGCGGTGGGGTCGAGACGATTGAAGGTCAGCACCTGCGCGGTGAGAAGACCGAGCGCGAGCGCCCCGTAGAACGCACCTGCGATCACCGTGACGTCGATCACCAGCGCGGCGGTTCGGCTCACTACACCTGCAACAACTCCGCCCTCGTCCAGTGAAGGCGCGTCGATCACGCCGGCGCGAGCGGAGTCGGGGCGACGGGTCCCTGCTCGCCCCGCGAGACGTGGGAATGACGTGCGCGCCCCACAGCTCGGTCCACCAGCGCGTCGGCACCGACGACCCGGGCCCGGGCCTTGTCGAGAACGTGGCCGGTGACGCCACCGCTCGACGACAGGATCACATCGGTCAACTCCAGGCCGGCGATGATCTCGTCCAGGCGCAGTCGTTCGACGATCCGATTGACATCGAGTCGTTCGACGATCCAGTCGGTTAGGAAGCCGGCGGCGAAGTCGAGGCCGACCGCGGCTGTGGCCCGGCTGCGGTTCCGTTCCTCTCTGCCCAGCTCACTCCAAGCCGACAACCGCCGCGAAACCGGAACACGCACGCCCGCGGGAGCGGTTCGAGCGGCGGCGATCACGGCACGACCCATCCTGTCGGCGCAGTGCCCTGTCGCGCCGACGATGCCCGACGACACCTGCCGCGGGCGGCCGCCGGCGCGGCCATCGCGTGCCGGTCCGGCAGCCGCGACGTCGGCGCCGGCCGCGGTCTCGACGAGGCGGGTCAGACCTGTCCCCAGGAGCATGGCGCTGCCCGCGCCGAGCCGGAAGGTGGCGAGGAGCATTGCGCCCGCCGACGGATGGCGCGCGCTGTCGGCGGGTACCGCCCGTGCTTCGGACTGATCCGCACTCACGAGGGCAGGGTGATCCGTCGCGCCGCCGTCCGCCTCATCCCACGCGGGTGATCGTGAGCAGCGCGACGCGCTCGGAATCACCCTGGGAGGATGAGGTCGAAGCCGGGCAGTGACCGCATCCTCGACATGCCATGCGCGGAGCGCCCGGCGTGGTGTCCCGGTCTGATGCGGGCTCGGGGGTGCCGTGAAAGTCGACGCGACGCGACGAGCAACCCGCGCCACCGTGGAGGCGCCGGATGCTCCCGCGCCACCCGGCCGCTCCCGGCACTGGCGCGAGCGAGGGTTCGGACCCACGTCGGAGACCCCGTATCGGCGCAGATGGAGCGACTGGATCCGTGTGCTCGTCGCGACGGCGTTGCTCGTGCCGCTGTCGCGTCGCGCCGGCGAACTGACACAGACCGAGCGCGACATCACGAAGTTGTTCCGCGACCTGCCCGGAGGCCTACACCCGCTGTTTCGCCTGTTCTACGGGCTCGGTACGACATGGGCGGTGGGCCTTGTCTTGGCTGCTGCGCTCGTGGGACGCCGCTGGCGTCTGACCCGCGACCTCGCGATCGGGGGAAGCGCAGCGTGGGTCGTGGCGCGCTGGAGCTTCCCGTTGTCGCGGGTCGCCGTTGTCGCGGCCATCGTGTTCGTGGCCTCGCCGTACGTCTCCCGCCCGACCCGCCGCGTGGGTCACGTGCTGCTGTTTCTCCTCGCCGCCGCAGCGATGTACCTCGACGCCGGCAAGCCGGCCGCCATGCTCGGCGGGATCGTGCTCGGGTGGGGCATTGCCGCAGCCGTCCACCTCGTCTTCGGCTCGCCCGGGGGACGGCCGACTGCGCGGCAGGTCACCGCCGCGCTCGACGAGCTCGGCATCGCCGCTCGCAATGTTCGCCTCGCGGCGAGACAGCCGACCGGGTTCACGCTCATGCTCGGCACGGACGCGGTCGGACCGCTCTCCGTGCGCGTGATCGGACGGGACGAAAGCGACGGGCAGGCGATGTCGAGGTTCTGGCGCTTCGTCGTCTACAAGGACGCCGGGCCGCAGCTGTACTTCAACCGTCAGCACGACGTCGAGCACGAGGCCTACACGATGCTGCTCGCCGAGCGTGCAGGTGTGCGCGTCCCCGCGGTAGTCGGCGCCGGGAAGGCGGGCCCCGGCGCCGCGCTCATCGTCTCTCGGCCGCCATCCGGCACTCCGCTCTCCGACGCACCCAAGCCGTCCGTGACCGACGAGCTCCTCTGTTCGGTGTGGCACCAGGTCGCGGTCCTGCGCGCGGCCGGCATCGCGCACGGACGGCTGAACTCGGCGGCCGTGGTGCTCGCCGACGCCGGCCCGGCAATCGTCGACTTCGACATCGCCGGGACCACCACCCAGACCGCGCGGAGATCAGCGGACGTGGCGGAACTTCTGACCTCCACTGCCGGGATCGTCGGCGACGAACGGGCGGTCGCGGCCGCGGTCCGGGAGCTTGGACCGGACGCCGTCGCCGCGGCCTTGCCGATGCTGCAGCCCGCGGTGCTGTCCCGTGCCACGCGCCACGGGATGAAACACAAGGAGCTCGAGCGCCGCATGACAGCGCTGCGCGAGGAGGTTGCGCGAGCTACCGGCGTCGAAGTTCCGCCGCTCCAGCAACTGCACCGGGTCAGCGGCTCGAATCTCGCCATGGCGATCGGGACGCTGGTCGCCCTCGTTGTGCTCATGGGGCAGATCGGGAGCCCACAGCAGATGTGGGAGACGATCAAGAACGCCAACTGGTGGTGGGCCGTGCTCGCCTTCGTCCTGTCGCTGGCGACGAACTTCGGGTACGCGATCGCGCTCATGGGCAGCGTGCCAAATCAGCTGCCGCTGCTTACCACCACGGAAACCGAGCTCGCGATGTCGTTCTCGAATCTTGCAATCCCGGCCATCGGCGGCATCGCGATGCAAATCCGCTATCTCCAGAAGCAGGGCGTTCCGCTTGCTTCGGCAGTGGCCGCCGGCGGGTTTCTGACCGGCTTCGCGAACGGCGTCGAGTCGATCGCGTTGTTCTGTATCGCGATTGCCTTGTCACCAGCGTCGTTTCGCATCGGCGACATCCCGACCAGCAGCGTCGTCGCGATCGTGCTGATCGTCATCCTCGTCGCCGGCGTAGCCGCCGGACTGCTCTTCGGCCTTCCACGGCTGAGGCGTCGCGTGATGCCCCCACTCACCGAGGCGCTCCGCACGCTCTGGTCGGCGTTGCGTTCACCACGACAGCTGGTGCTCCTGTTCGCGGGCAACATCCTGGCCACTCTTCTGTATTCGTTCGTCATGGTGTCGTGCATCCTTGCGTTCGGCGGGAGCATTTCGTTCTGGACCGTTCTTGCGCTGAACATCGGAGTCAGCACGATCGCGTCGATGGTGCCGGTTCCGGGGGGCACCACCGCAGTCGGGACAATCGGCATGTCGGGCGGACTCACCGCGGTCGGGGTGAGCACGGAGGTGGCAGTCGCGGCGGTGCTGCTCGACCAGATCGTCGTGACCTACCTGCCCGCGGCGATGGGGTGGTTCGCCACGCGGCACCTGATGCAGCGGGGCTACATCTGAACCGCCGACATCGCGAAGAGAGTTCACCCGAAGCGGGTGACGACAGCGCTTCTCGCGGCTCCGACCATGCGGGGTCGTAGGCCGCACGCAAGCCGGGATGGCGGGAGGGTTCCCGTGAGTCGCATCGAGGTGTGGGCCGTCGACGAAGGCAGGGTCGAGCGAATCACGGAGCACCCTTTCGCTTGGAGGCTGCTCCTGGGTCTGGGGATCGCCTGGATTCTCCTGGCGATCGTCATACTGTCGTATCACGTCGAGACGCTGACCGCGCTCGCGGTATTCACGGGAATCGTGTTCATCGCCGGCGGTGCGTCCACGATCGTCCGGGCGTCCAGCGTGCGCAGCCGGCACAGATGGTTGTCAGTGCTCCTCGGGCTGAGCGGTATGGCTCTCGGCGTTGTTCTGCTCCTGTGGCCCGCGCCGACGATGTATGTCGTCGCGGTGATGGTCGGGTGGTACCTCGTGGCCATGGGAATCGTCCACTTCGTCGAAGCGCTCTTCCATACCTATGAGCGGTACTGGTGGGCCGGCATGTTGCACGGCCTCGCCGAATTCGCCATCGGCGCGTGGGCGGCGAGCTATCCCGGCAAGTCGTTGAGCGTCTTCGCGACGCTGATCGGGGTGTACGCACTTGTGCACGGGGTGCTGGAGACCTTCGGAGCGTTCGCCTTGCGAGGACTCGAACGGGACCTCGCGTGAACGCGTGTTGAGGGCCTCGTGACCATCGCAGCCACCGACATCGGCTTCTGGCCGGCGATGCTCATACTCTTCGTCTGGGTGCCGTTCGCAATGGCGTGGGTCTTCGCCTTCTTCGATCTGTTCCGGCGCGACGACGTCGGCGGGGTGTCGAAGGCGCTGTGGCTCGTCGTCATGGTGCTGCTTCCGCTGGTCGGTACGGTGGCCTATCTCGCTCGCCGTCCGACCGACGCGGGCGGCCCGGGAAGCTCCGCGGGAGAAATTCCCGGGCGGCGCTTTCATTGGGAGTACTCGGGTCCGGCACCCCGCAGGCTACGCGAGTTGCAGCTGCTCTCGGACCTCCACGATGCCGGCAAGCTGACGGATGCCGAGTTCGCGGATCAGAAGCGGAAGGTCCTGGCCGCGTGATGTTCAGATGAGGTCTTGTCGCCGCGCGGTCTCGACAGCATCGGCTCGGGATTGCACGCCGAGTTTGCGATAGATGCTTCTCAGATGGGTCTTCAGCGTGTTCTTCGAGATGAAGAGATCAGCGGCGATCTGAGCGTTGCTGGCCGGCCCGGCGAGCCGTTGCAGTACGACGAGCTGCCGACCGCTCAAGGGCGCTGCGGCTTCGAGCTCGGGCGGCTCAGGTGGCGTGGGCGGCATGATCTGCGCACGTTCTTCGAAGAAGACCAGCACGAAGCCTTCCGGCTCGGCCAGCTCCATCGCCCGCCGTACGTGGCGGTCCGACGCTGCGGCCGTGCGGCTCGTCCGAGCGAGCAACAGCTCCCGCACGATCCGCTCTCGCAGCGTCGACAGGTGCAGCGATGCGAGACGCAGGTGCGCGAGGTCCCGATCGGTATCCGCCAGGAGGCGGAGCTCGAGCAGCGCTCGTTCGCTGCTTTCCGGAAGCGACGCGGTGAGCGCTGCCGCGCGTTCCCGATCACCTGCCGCGAGGCGGACCTGGGCTTCCAGAGCGTCGACACGATGCGGTAGGGCCGGCCCACCCGAACGCTCGGCGCACCGCCGCGCCTCAGCGAGGTGGCGAAACGCGCGGTCGAAATCACCCCTGCGCCAGGCGAGCCGTACCCGACCGAGCTCGGCGAAGCTTGCGTGCAATGTCGAGTCAAGCCTGGCCGCCAACTCGTGGAGACGATCGAGCTCGATGCCCGCTGCTTCCAATTGGTCACGTTCGAGGTGCACCGCCGCGAGTGCGAGGCGGGCGTCGAGCGTGCCGAAGTGCCGAGGGGTGAGCAGGCCGGCGTGGCGAAGCGCGCGTTCAGCGAGCCTGCTCGCCTCGCTGAGCGTTCCCCGGGCCACCTCGACGTTCGCCCGCAGCGCCGGCACGACCACGAGGGACGCAACCTCGGAGAGGTTGTGGTGCGCCGCGAGAAGATCGACCATCGCTCGCGCCGCCTCGACCTCACCGAGCACCAGGTGCGAACGGGCAATGTTGACCGGTAGCCGCTCGAAGACGATGTCGTCCCGTTCGAGGTCCGCGTCGATCTGGCGCAGCGGCGGGATGTCCCGTAACGCGCCTTCGGCGTCACCACGTAGCGCGGAGACCTGATGTCGCATCGAGGCAAGCCGGCGCCGCTGAAGGGTGAGGTCCTCCGTGTCGAGCTGGGCTTCGGCTCGCCGCAGCCACGTTTCGGCACCCTCGAAGTCCGACGCGAGGGTGAGTGCGACGACGAAACGCGCCATGCGCTCGGGGTCGTTCGCGACGAAGGAAGGTGGGATCGCGTGCAGCCAGTCACCGGGGTCGTTCTGCAGTGACGCCGCTTCGGCCGCCGCGACGGCGAGGTCGAACGCTTGCGTGGTGTCACCGGCTGCCAACATGTGCGCGATGGCAAGGCGCACGTCACCTTCGGCTGCGAACCAGCGCCCCGCCGTGGCGTGAAGCCGTCGCAAGCGCATCGGATTCCGGCGTTCAAGGTCGGTGACGACGACGTCGCGAAGGAGCTCGCGGTAGCGGAACCATTCTCGCCGGTTGTCGAGGGCGACCAGAAGGTTGTCGTCCTCCATCTCTCGGAGCATTGCCTGTGCATCGGCGCGCGAAGTGAGCTCGCGGCACAGAACCGCGTTGAGACGCTCGACCACGCACGTCGCTCGAACGAAGTCCTGGATGTCCCTCGACTGCCTGTCGACGACCTCGCGCATGAGGTACTCCGCGACCGCGCTGGTGCTTGCGGCGGCGCGCTGCTGACGATCGGGTGTTCCCTGCAACGCGCGCAAGGACCGCGCGACGCGCACGAGGCCCATGGACCATCCTTCAGTACGGTCCAGGAGCCACGCCGCGATATCGGTATCCAGGTCCAGCCCTTCGAACGTCGAGAGCAGCGCAGCGGCCTCGTCGCGCCGGAACGCGAGGTCCGCTTCGGAGACTTCGCCGGCCACGCCTCGAGCCCGCCAGCGTCCCACGGGAAGAGCTGGGCGTCGTCGACCCACGAGTACGAGATGCAGCATCCCAGGAGCACGCTCCACGAGTTGTTCGAGGCTTACGTGAACGCGTCGATCCTCGATGAGGTGAAGGTCGTCGATCACGACGATCGGATGTACAGCCGTGTGCCCGACAGCGTTGAGGAGTGCAGGAACCAGGACGTCATCCGAGGCCACGGCGGCGCGCGAGGTTTCCGGCCCAGATCGGCCCGCCCCGGGCAGGACCGCGCCCACCGAGGAGAACGCATGCCGCCAGAACCCAAGGAGGTGATCGTCCGCGGCGTCGACCGTCAGCCACGCAGCGGCCGAAGGAGCGCGCGTCAGCCAATCGCGAACGGCGGTGGTCTTTCCCCATCCCGCGGCCGCGGTCACAAGGGTGACCGGACGAGAGTCCGTCGGTGCCAACAGCGGGTCGAGCCGAGGACGCGGCACGGTGTCGTTCATACGGATTGCTCAGTCGCAGGGTGGTCTCCGTCAGCTGCGTGGACGGGCCGTGTGCCACGCGGGCGGCCGCTGATCGCTCCCACGAGCAACGCGACGACTGTGACGAGGTAGATCTGGCCGAGAAGAGCCTCGAGGACGGTCACCGCGCGGCCCAGGCCACCCGCGGCCGTGAGGTCGCCGTACCCGACCGTCGTCAGAGTCACGAAGCTGAAGTAGAGGTAGTCCGAGATCGTGGCGTGTGCCTGCTGCGCGAAAAAGGCATGCGAGGAAAAGGCGCCAATTGTTGCGTAAGTGAACGCAAAGAGCATTCCGATCAGTACGTAGACACAGAGCGCGCCGAGGACTGTCCTCGCGTCGATGACCGGTCGAAGCATGAGGCCGCGCACGATCACGATCGGAGCCGTCAGGACAAGGAGCGCGCTGATCAAGAAGAACGATCCGCGGATGCCGTCGTTGGTCGCCCCGGAAGACGCGACGAAGACGGCCGCCAGCAACGCCACGCCGACGATCAACGTCGTCACCCGTACGACCGAGGGACTCACACCTGACGCGGCCATCGCAACGAGCAGCGTGAATCCTTCGAGTGCCAGCGTGACCACCCGGCTCCACGAGCCGCCGGGTGCGGCGACCTCCACGACGTACGTCACGATCAGCAGCAACAGGACGATGCCGTACCGATAGCCCTGCCGACGCCTCTCGAGCGATCCGTTGTCAGGCGCGCCCGCACGTCGCCTCGCCTGGCGCACACTCATCGTCGCCATGCGACCGCGGTGCGCCGACGTCCTACCGGTCGCCGGCGTATCGGAGATTCCATTCGCGCTCCGGAGATCGGCGCAGCGCAGCCATTGTGCGACGGAATCGTGTGGCATACATCACCCCCGTGGGGTGATGACTTCATGGACTCTTGCGGGTTAATTGTGAGTGCGTGGAGCCTTCCGTCTCGGCACGGGGCGATTCGGGACGAAGGTCGGAAAGCAAACCGCCCCCAGTCCCCTGTCGGATTCCGCTACGAACTGGTGGCATACGCAGGCAATGGGTTGGTCGTTGCGGATCTCATCTGAGTCTCGGGCACAGGCAGAGCGGACAGTTGTCGCGCGCTCCACCGTCGCGGCGTTCACCGTGCTCGCCTCACGCGGTCCCGCCTGATGTCCTCGCAGCCCGCCGCCAATCAATGGCGTCCCCTCCCGAGCACGGAGCCTCCAGAGCTCGGGGCGTTGGGCGCGAGCAGCACGGCTCCGCTGCTCCCTGAGCGGTTCGTCCGGCGACCCCGAGTGGTCGCATCCTTCGCTTCCGCAGCCGGCGCGCGGCTGACAGTCGTCACCGGCCCGGCGGGCGTCGGGAAGACGATGGCGGTGCGGGAGTGGCTGCTCCACGAGAACGCGTCCGTCGCCTGGCTGACGGTCGAGTCGCGGGACAACGAGTTGGGCGCGTTCTGCAACGATGTTCTTGCCGCGATGCAGGTGCAGGTGCCGCCCTCCAAATCAGTATTTCAGGCGGGTGGGCCGAGGCATACCGGGCGTGGCGGCCTTGCCCGTGTGCTGCACGACGTGCAGCGGCCCGACCGCCCGACGGTGCTCGTCCTCGACGACTTCCACGTCGCCAAGAGCTCCGCAGTCATGAGCGAGCTCCAAACCTTGTTGGACCTCAAGCCTGAGTGGCTGCACGTCGTCGTTGTCAGTCGCTCCGATCCACCCCTACCACTGGCGCGGTGGCGCCTCCGGGGTGAGCTCCACGAGATCCGAGAGGCGGACCTCCGGTTCCGACGGGACGAGGCCGCGGCCTATCTCGCAACATTCACCGATCTCGTACTGGAGGAATGGGCGACCAACACCCTGATCGCGCGGACCCACGGATGGATCGCGGGGCTGCAGCTCGCTGCGATCTCGCTTCGCGCGAGCGCGGACACGGCCGCGTTCCTCGCGCGCTTCGACGGAACCGACCGGTTCATCGCGGACTTCCTGCTCGACGAAGTGCTCGCGTACCTCCCCGCCGACGTCCTCGACTTCCTGCTCGAGACGTCGGTGCTCGATCGATTCGACGCGGAGCTGTGCAACACCATGACCGGACGCTCCGACGCCGCGCTCCTGCTCCGTCGTATCGAGGCGGCGAACCTCTTCCTCGTCCGGCTCCCGGCGGATGGGACGTGGTTCCGGTACCACCCCCTGTTCCGCGATCTGTTGCGATTCGAGTTGGAGTCGCGGAGACCGGACCGCGCCCGAGAGCTCTCTCAGCGCGCCGCGCGGCACTTCACCGCGCGAGGTGAGAACGCTGCCGCTGTCCGCCTGCTCCACGCGGCCGGCGATGACGACGCCGCGTTCTCCTTGGCGCTGCGATTCGGAACGGAGCTGAGCCCGGGTGCGCAGGCCGTAGCCCGGGCGTGTGCCGGCGCACTGTCGTCGAACTTCATCGCCGACGACGTGGGGCGCATGCTGCAGTTCGCCGACCTGCTTCGCAAGGCGGGTCGCCTCAATGACTCGGCGGTCTGGCTCGAGCGCGCCAGCGCCGGGAGCCGCCGGCGCCCCGACGACGCTGCGGTTCGCGCGCCCTTGGAGGCGATCTGGAGCAAGTGGTACCAGGCACAAGGCGACTGCGACGCGGCCATCGAGCACGCGAATCGAGCGCTCCGGCTCGCACGCCCCGAGCAGCTGACCGGTGACCCCGGGTTCGAGGGGTTGTCGTTGTTCCTCGCCCGCGCGTGGCTGCTGCACTCGGACCCTGAACGAGCCCGTGTTGCACTCGAATCTGTGCCGCGAACGAGCATCGACCCGTTGACGACCGAGGCCGCGGTTCCGGCGCTCCTCGCCCGGATCGCCGCGCTCAGGGGGCAGCTTCGGGAGGCGAGCGTCTTCGCCGAGCGAGCGCTCTGGATGGTCGAGGCGCTCGGCGACGAACGTCACCCCGCAACGATGGACGCGCTACTGGCCCGAGCCCGCGTTCGGCGCGAACGAGACCAACTCGCGGAGGCTATCCAAGACGCGGACGCCGAGCTCGCGCTCGCGGCAGACCTCGCCTCACACCCGTACATCGTGCTCGGCGAGATCGAGCGATGCCGGATCATCGCCGCACTGGACGGACCGGCGGCCGGCCTCGAGCGCCTCGACGCCATACAAGGTTCAACCTCACAGCGCCTGGTCGGATCCTTGGCCGAGGCGCTCCGTGTCCTCGAGATCGAGCTCTCCGCACGGACGGGCGACCACCGACGTGCCGCACACCTGACGAGCACGCTCCCGGCGGGACTGCAGCGCGAGATGCTCGCCGCCGCAGGCGAGATTGCGGGCGGGCGGATCGAGGACGCCCGCGACCGGTTGGCCGCGCTCGTGCCAATTCGTCTGCTCGACCGCATCCGGGTCGAGCTGCTCCGCGCGGCCGTGGCGGTCAATGTGGACGATCGGCGACGGCACGTGGCTACAGCCGCCGCGCTCGCCGCGCCCGAAGGCTTCCGGAGGATCTTCATCGAGAAGGGTGCGGCGGTGTCTCGCGCGCTCCGCTCCCTCGCGGCATCGGCCGACGTCGAACCGCCGGCCCTCGAGCTCCTCGCCGCTGTAGCTCCGCTGCCGCGGGTGCAGGTCGACACGCGCATGGTGTACCGGCTGACCGAACGTGAGCAGTCGATTCTGCGCTTCTTCCCAACGCAGTTGAGCTACCAGGACATCGCGACCGAGCTCCTCATCTCTGTGAACACGCTCAAGAGTCACGTCAAGAGCATTCATCGCAAACTGGGTGTCTCCTCCCGGGCCGCGGCGATCGACGAGGCCCGGCGACTCGGCATGCTCGGACGCGCTCACGCCACCGCATGACGAAGCCTCGTATTCGCCGCCCGAATCATCCCTTGTGGGTGAGGAGCACCGACCGCATCAGGCCTCAGGCTGCGCTCACGAGCATGCCCCTCGAGAGGAGAAGTGCTGTGCGACAGCTTGCTGCGGACTCCGCCGGCCCTCGGGCTGTGACCGGCGGGGGCGGTACACACGAAGACAGGGTGCTTCGGACCGTCGGGCGGCTTGGTGAACAGTTCGAGGGATTCGTCGATCGTGACGTTCTCGAAAAGCGCGTCCGCGAATTCTTCGCCCGTTTCGAGACGGCGCCGGTCCAGGAGTTCGTCCCCATACTCGCCGAACGAGAGCTGAGGAAAGAGCTGTTGCGGCCAGAGGACGCTGCGTGACGGGACCGAAGGGCGAGCTCCGGAATCATCCATGCCGGATGACGTAGTCGCCGGGGCCCGCGTCTGATACTGCGTCGCGCACCCGTCGTACGCCGCCTGAGAAGGTTTCCCCCATCCAGTCTCGGGCGGCGTGCGGCGCGCCTCGACGGAGGCAGCGCTCATTGGCCGCTCAATGGGGCTCAGTGTCGGATCATCAGATGCCCACCGCGGTTGCCAGCCGCGTCACCGAGCGCTCGACCACCGGCACGAGGACGATGGCGGTGATCGTGCCGACAAGTCGGTTGGTTCGCCGCCCCACATAGGCGCCCACTGCGGCGCCCACCATGACGCCGAGCACCTCGGCGGCAAGTGACGAGTCGTGGGGCGGTCGCGTCATCGGCCGGGCGGCGTTGACGACTAATCCACCCAGTCCAGCCACGCCTTCAGCCGCCGCCACACATGGCCCGCTTCGAGCCCGAGCCACAACGCGATGATCGCGAGATTGATGAAGCGGACTTCCGCGCGCAGGATCCAGGGCACGTTCTCGTGCCCGGCTGGTGCCGGCGTCGGGGTGCCGACGGGTGGAACAACGACGGTGCGCCGGGGCCGGTGGGCCACGAACTGCGACATCTCTGCCCTCTCGCTCGCCGGAGCCCAACCCGTGCAGGCTGAACCGTCCGGACGGCGGCGTCGTCATCCATCCCGGGTGATGTCGCCGGCTACGGGCCTGATGGTCGGTGCCTTCGCCTTCTCGCGAGGGAGGCGGAGGGCGGTGGCGAGACCGATCACCGCGATGACGACGAGCGTGCTCAGGGCCAGCACGTAGTGCCAGTTCCCTTTGACGACAGGCGACACGAGCACGGACCCGACCAAGGCTGTGCCGAGCGACGAGCCCAGGTTCGACACGCTCCTGGAGACGCCGGAGATCTCACCTTGATCCTCCTCCGGGAAGGCCGACTGGACGACGTTCACGGATGCCGTCAGCATCACGCCGGCACCGAGGCCCACGGCGAGGAGGCCGGGGACGTAGGCGAGGAAGCTCGACGTGGCCCGGGCCAGCAGCAACAACAGGCCGAGGCCCACTGCCGTCGTGGCGAATCCCGCCCAGATCAGGGTGCGCTGCGGACGCCGCTTCGCGAGCCGTTCTGCGACCGCGGACGCCATCAGGATGCCTGCGGTCGCGGGAGTCAACGTCAGCCCGGTGCGGATCGCACTGAAGTGGCGCACGGTTTGGAGGTACACGGAGATAACGAAGAAACCGCCTTGCATGATGAGCCATTGGAGGTTCTGCGTCACGAGGCCGAGGTTCGATGTGCGATTCCGGAGCACGCGCATCGACACCAGCGGTTGCTTCCCTCGACGCTCGTCGGACCGGATGTGCAGGAAGAACCAGCCGAGGAAGACCGCGCCAAGGCCGAGGAACAGCCACACCGGCGAGATGCCGCCCTCGTGGATGATGACCGTGTTGCCCAGCGAGAAGTCCTTGCGGGCCTTGAACCAGCCGTAGTCGCCGCTCTGCAGGACGCCCACCACGACGAAGACGAGGCCGGTGGCCGACAACAGCGTGCCGGTGATGTCGAAATGAGGCTTGGCGCGAGCCGCGGGCGGGCTCGGAACCCGGAGCGTGAGGAAGATGACCGCGGCGACGATTGCGACCTGCAGTCCGAACGACGCCCGCCAGCTGACCGTGCTGGTGATCACACCGCCGATCAGCGGACCGGCGGCCGCGCCGATGCCCGCGGCTCCGCTGACCACGCCGAAGAACTTCGCCCGTGTCTGGATGTCACTGAACAGGACCGTGACGAGGATGTAGATGGGCGGGATCATGAGCGCCGATCCCACGCCCTCGAAGAGCGAGTAGCCGATGGTCAGCGACGTGATTCCCTGCGAGAGGGAGGCGATGAGCCCACCGGTGCCGTAGATGACGAGGCCGAGCAGGAAGCAGCGTTTCCGGCCCCAGATGTCGGTCAACTTGCTGCCGGGGATCATCAACGCCGCCATCGTGAGCGTGAAGAGGGTGATCGCGGTCTGGACGCCACGGACGTCGGTGCCGATGTCCTTGGCAATGCTGTCGACAGCGACGTTCATCGTGGTTCCGGCATAGCTGGCGACGAACTGCGCCAGTGCGAGCGGCAACACGAAGGTCCACGGCGAAAGCGAAGCCTTCGATGTGGGTTCGGTCATCCTGCGTCGGTTCAGCGCGCGGACACCACGTCGACCTGACCGGCGCCGTGGTCGAGTTGGTAGTCGAGGTTCACGGCCGCGTCGATGAGCGCGAGGTGGGTGAAAGCCTGCGGGAAGTTGCCGAGCTGTTCACCGCTCAGCCCGATCTCCTCGGAGAACAGTCCGACGTGGTTCGCGTAGGTGAGCATCTTCTCGAAGGTGTACCGGGCGTCTTCGAGCCGCCCGGAGCGCGCAAGCGCGTCGACGTAGTGGAACGTGCACAGGGAGAAGGTGCCTTCGGACCCGCGCAAACCGTCGGGGGAGGCCGCCGGATCGTAGCGGTAGACCAGACTGTCGGACACGAGCACCTTGTCCATCGCGGCCAAGGTCGACTGCCACTTCTCGTCGCCGGGTACGACGAACCCGACGAGAGGCATCAGCAGGAGCGAAGCGTCGAGCACGTCGCTTCCCTCGAACTGCACGAAGGCCTGCATCGACTCGTTCCAGCCCTTCGACATGACCGCGCGATACACGTCGTTGCGCGCGCGGTGCCAGCGCCCGAGGTCTGCCGGCCGGCCGTGCTCCATCGCGATCCGAATGGCCCGGTCGAGCGCGACCCAGGTCATCACGCGGCCGTAGGTGAAGGGTTTGCGTCCGCCGCGTGTCTCCCAGATTCCCTCGTCGGGTTGATCCCAGTTCTCGCACAGCCAGTCGGTGATCCGGATGACGTTGTCCCAGCCTCGATCCGCGACACCGGCCAGAGCCAACGAGCGGTCGAGCAGCCAGACCGAGTCCATTGCCTCGCCGAAGATGTCGAGTTGGAGCTGGGTCGCGGCGCCGTTTCCGATGCGTACCGGTCGTGACCCCCGATATCCCTCGAAGTGGTCGAGGGTCTCCTCCTCCAGGTCGGGGCTGCCGTCCACGCGGTACATGATGTTCAGTGGCGCGTTGTGCCCGTTTTGCGCGTTCTGCTCGGCCGCCTTGCGCAGCCACACGCCGAACGCGGCGGCCTCGTCGGTGTAGCCCAGACCCAGGAGCGCGTACACGGAGAACGATGCATCCCGGATCCAGGTGTAGCGGTAATCCCAGTTCCGTTCCCCGCCCACCTGTTCCGGAAGCCCCGCCGTGGGCGCCGCGACCAGACCGCCCGTCGGGGCATACGTCATGAGCTTCAACGTGATGGCCGAACGCTCCACGGCCTCGCGCCAGCGGCCGCGATAGCGGCCGCGCGCGAGCCACCGCCTCCAGTACGCGACCGTGTCGGCGAAGAGCGTCGCGAGCTCGCCATGCCCGATCGTGGTGGGCGACGTCACGCCGCCCGACTCGAGCACCATGCCCACGAAGTCGCCCGCTCGCACCGTGAACCGTGCGCGCACGTCCTCGCCGTCGCGCTCGAGCGGCACCGAGCTCGTGAGGTTCAGCGTCAACGCCGGCGACTCGAAGATCGCGCTCGTGTGATTCAGATGCAGCTTGTGGTCCTGACGTGCGTAGTCGAACCGGGGTCGAATCCGCGCCTCGAACTCCAGCTGGCCTCGTATTCCACGTACGGCGCGTACGACACGGTGACGGTCGGAGGCCACGTCGGGCCGGTCGACCGGCATGAAGTCGATCACCTCGGCAACACCCTCGGGTGACAACGATCGGGTCACCAGCACCGCGGTGTCGGGCAGGTACATCTGTTTCGCTACGTTCCCCGACCCGGTCGGCGCGAGAGCGAACTCGCCACCGTTGCGGTGATCGAGGAGCGACGCGAACACGCTGGGCGAATCGAACCTCGGGGTGCAGAACCAGTCGACGGTGCCGCTCGTCGTCACGAGCGCCGCCGTCTGCATGTCACCGATCAGGCCATGGTCCGCAATGGGGGGATACGCCGGCATCGTTCTCGCTCCTGTGGAAGCAGCTGGTGTTTCGGAGGTGTTCGCAGATCACGCGAAGAGCCCCGCGCGTCACGGAAGCGTCGAGACGACTCCTTCGTGAATGGAGCGCTTGCCCGCGTCGAAGACGCTCACAGATGCGTCAGGACGACCCATCATCCGACGCGGGTGAAATGTGCGCCCGTCGCAGCGGCTCGTCGCAACCAACCCGGACTGCCGAATCGCCCGCTGTGGGGGATGGAAGGCGGTGCCGCGTCCGTCACCCTCTACCCGACGGGTGGCGCGACAGCCAGCCCAGTTCCCCGAGCCGGGGATGAACGGGAGGAAATGATCGTGACCCTTGCATCGACGTGGGGATCCGGGCAGGTCTTGTTGAGCATGTTCTGGTTCTTCTTGTTCTTCATCTGGATCTGGCTGCTGATCGTGGTCTTCGGCGACATCTTCCGGAGCCGCGACATGGGCGGCTGGGCCAAGGCGGCCTGGACGATCTTCGTGATCGTCGCCCCGTACCTCGGGGTCTTCGTCTATCTCATCGCCCGCGGCCACAAGATGGGCGAGCACGCCGCGCAGCAGGCTGCAGAACAGGATCAGGCGTTCCGTGCCTACGTGAAGGACGCCGCCGGGAACGGCTCGAGCAGCCCGGCAGCCGAGATCGACCGGCTCGAAGATCTGCGCCAACGCGGCGTGATCGACGACGCCGAGTTCGTCCGGCTCAAGGGCAAGGTCGTCACCGGATGACGAAGCGAGTGGACTGACCGGACGTTCCGGCGCGGCGAGCGTGTTGCTCGCCGCGCCGTCGCGTGTAGCGGTGCCGTCGCCGGCCCGGCCGTTATCACCCAGCCTGGTCGATGCATGGGCGCATGCCTGGCGGTTTGCTCCCAAGCCGTCAGAAGCGCGCATCAGGGACGGTCCGCTTCGACGTCGTCGACGCCACGCGTACACGCCATTGGTACGTCGCGGTGAACAAAGGCGACGTGAGGGTGTCACATCAGAGTCCGGTGACCGATGCGAGCGTGCGCGTCGACAAAGCGTTCTTCGACGACGTCCCTTCGACGACGCGCGATGACGGACGCGACGGGGGCTCGCTCCGTCACGTATTGGTCACGTATCGGTGTCGGGTAGGAGGCCCAAGCCTTCCAAGAGCGCAACCTCGTCCCAGTACTGCCGAAACGACTTGATTCGATCGCCGCGAAACTCCGCAACGGTCATGCCCCGAAGTGCGACACGCCGTCCGGTGGGCTCCACGATCACGGCGTCGTCGAGCACGAAGGGTCCCGTGTGTGTTGCCGACACGGCCCATTCGGCAAACGCCTTGTCGTCGACGAGGTCGATCGGTTCGATGGCCACCGCGATCTCGGTGAACGCGCCGGCGCGCTCCTCGACTTCGACGGCCAACTCCTCCCGCGACGAGATGCTGATCGCCGGCGACCAGCCGTGCACGTCGTCGGTGTAGAGATCGGCAAGGAGCTCGGCATCACCGGCGACGCTCGCCTCGAGGGCAAGGCGCAGGTTCGTGGCTCGTTGCTCGTTCAGCGTTCCCGTGGGCATCGCCGTTCCCCTTTTCGTCACACGCCGAGGAGATGGGCCTTGGCCGCCCCGAACTCCTGGTCGGTCAGCGCACCGGAATCGTGCAACTTCGCGAGTCGTTCGAGCTCGCCGGTCGCGTCGACCGGCTGCGCCGGGGCCGGCGCGGGCGCGGCGTATTGCGGTGGAGACTGCGTCGACGCATAGGCCGCGCTTGCCTGCTCGTTGTACGCGTCCTGCTCCGACCGCCGCTTCCCGGCGTGGTACGCGACGCCGGCGGTCGCCGCACCTGCCGCGAGGCGCATGAGTGGCCGTCTCGGTCGCATCAGCAGCCCCATAGCGTCTTCTCCTTCGTTCACCGCGCCGAAATGAGCGACGCGTTGGAACTGCGGTCACTGTCATGGAGGTGTGACGAACGTCCATCATCCGAAGCGGATGAACGGCCCGGCCGTGGCTGACAGGCCATCGAGTCACCCCGTCTGGGTGATGCACGGCATACAGATGGCGGTTGGAATCAGTCGACGGGTCGTCAACTGCGTCGAAGAGAGGACGTGCATGAAGTTGGGACTGGTCGAGTACGGAGCTCTTGCGCTCGCGAGGATTGACGCGGCGGCCGTCGAGCTCACCGCGGCAGGTTGACCGATGCGACGACTGTTCTTCGCGATCACGTTGATCGGTGTCGCGTGCTTCGCCGTTCTCGGCTGCTCGAGCTCGGCAAAGAGCGCGCAAACGACCTCGACGACGCGAGGAAAGAACTATCAGGTCACGACAGCCGACGGGCAGGTGACGGTGTCGCTCGACGGCCATCTCCCACCCGGCTGGCCGAGTGGGTTCCCGGTACCTCCGGACGCGAAGGTGGCGGGCTCCGGATCCGTCCAGGGCGAGTCCGGCGTGATGGTGGCTGTCTATACCTTGTCCGGCTCGCCCCAGGACGCGTTCAACTTCTACAAGACCAACGGTCAGCTCACCGTGGACAGTTCGTCGTCGGTCGGAGGAAGCCGCGCGTTCGTCGGCACGGTGAAGATCTCGGGAACCTACGATGGTCGCGTCACCATCGGGGCCGTCGGTGACACGAACGGTGTGGTCGTCGTCCTGAACACCGGCGGCTCGTCGAACTCGTCGTCCACGAGTACGTCGACGAGTTGAGATGCCACCCGCGCCGGTTCATCGAAGTGTCACCGACCGCATCGCGATCGGCAGGCAAGCACGGACGGCGGTGCCGCGGTCGAGTCATGCGGACTGGGCGGCCGGCGGTGACCGACCAGACGCCGTTGTTCTCCTGAAAGAGCAGGACGCAACGCGCGAGCCCGACCTCGTTCCCGTCCGTCACGGCCGCATGATGCTGTCGCCCCTCACCTTCTACCGCGGCGCGGCGAAGGTCATGGCGGCAGACCTGCGTCACACGCCGCGCTCCGGGCTCGACGTCCAGCTCTGCGGCGATGCGCACTTGTCGAACTTTGGCGTGTTCGCGTCGCCCGAACGCACGTTGCTGTTCGACCTCAACGATTTCGACGAGACGTTGCCGGGCCCGTTCGAGTACGACGTCAAGCGATTGGCGGCGAGCTTCTTCATCACCGGCCGGAACAACGGATTCGTCGAGGACGACAGCGCCGAGGCCGCCATGGCGTCCGTTCGGTCCTACCGGACCGCGATGGCCGAATTCGCGGAGATGGGAAACCTTGCCGTCTGGTATTCCCGCCTTCCGGCCGACGAGGCGCTCGATCTCGCCCGGCGTTCGGCAACCAAGAAGGAGCGCGGCGAGCTCACGAGAGCGGAGCGGAACGCTGCTCGGGCGCGAACCCGCGACAGCCTGCGAGCACTCTCGAAGCTTGCCGAGGTGGTCGACGGCGAGTACAGGATCGTGAGCCAGCCACCTCTCCTCGTCCCGTTGCGGGAGATCTCCTCGAACTACGGCATGGACGCAGACGAGCTCGAAGCGTCGCTGCGCGACCAGCTCCGTTCCTACAAGGCCACGTTGCCGGATGACCGGAGGCAGTTGCTCGGCCGGTACCGCATGGTCGACGCAGCGCGGAAGGTCGTCGGCGTCGGAAGCGTGGGCACCCGCGCGTTCATCGCACTGCTGCAGGGTCGTGACGAACAAGACCCCCTGTTTCTTCAGGTGAAGGAGGCGACCCTTTCGGTGCTCGAGGACCACCTCCCACGCAGCCGGTACCGCAATCAGGGACAGCGAGTGGTGTCCGGTCAGCGGATGATGCAAGCCGCGAGCGACATCTTCCTGGGCTGGACGAAGGGCGTGGACGTCTCGCGGCACTACTACTGGCGACAGCTGCGCGACATGAAGGGGTCGGCTGTGGTCGACGCAATGTCGCCGACGGCCCTTGGCGTCTACGCCCGGCTGTGCGGGTGGACCTTGGCGCGCGCACACGCCCGGTCGGGTGATCCCGTCGCGATCACCGCATACCTCGGCCGAAGCGACTCGTTCGACCGGGCGATCGCCGAGTTCTCGCGTCGCTACGCCGATCAGAATCAGCGGGATCACGAGAACTTCGTCGACGCGGTCGAGTCGGGTGCGCTCGAAGCTCGCGAGGGCGTGTGAGCGAGTGTCGCACGATCCTCCACTGTGGATGGTTCGCGCCGCCGGCCCGCCTGCAATGTTGGGAATGCGAATTTCGGGCTGTCGAAACGAGGAGGCTCGGTCCGTGGACGAGCGACACAACGGCGAGGGTTGGCTGATCTTCTCGAGCATCGTGCTCATGACGGCCGGCGTCATGCGGTTCTTCGACGGACTCTGGTCGCTGAGGTACAGCGGCAGTGTGCCCGACAATCTCCAGGACGCCGTCCTCGGCCACAGCCTGACGACCTACGGCTGGACCTGGATCGCCGTCGGTGCCGTCCTCTTCGTCGCCGGCCTGGGCGTACTGACTCGTTCGCAGCTGGCGCGCTGGACGGGCATCGCCGCGGCGTCCATCGGCGCGATCACCTCGACGTTCTGGATGCCGTACTACCCCGGCTGGTCGCTCCTCTACATGTTTCTCGCCTTCTTCGTTATCTACGGCCTCGCCACATATGGAGCCCGGGAGATTCCCGCCCGCTGAGGGGTAGGCCCAGTGGCGCGCGTCCGGGCGTCGCCCAGCGGCGGCAGCGCCCGCACGAAATCGCGCACGCATCCCGGGCGGCAACGTCCGCTCGGGCGCGTTCGTAGCGGTCTTGTCCGCGTGCGAACGGAGGGGACGGTCCGGCGACGGCCCGGCGACTGGGTCCGGGTCGTGGTCGCGGCGGGCACCATCGGCCTGTTGTCGTTGCATGCCAACGATCCGAGCCGCACGGAGCGCGCTGTCATCGCGTTCTTCGACTCGCTCCCCCGGCACGCGGGCACGTTCTTCCTCTTGCTCTACAACCTGGTCGCGCTGTGGGCGCTCGGCCTGGTCGTCGTCGCCGCCCTCTTGCTGCGCCGTCCGCGCCTTGCGAGGGATCTCGCGGTGGCCGGAGTCACTGCGTGGTTCGTCGGGCGATTGCTCGCGTTCTGGATCGGTCGTGGGAGCCTCACCGCAGCACTGCAGGTCGTCCTCGACCCCACGGACCCGCCCCGGTTCCCGCTCGTGCGTGTGGCCGTCGCCGTCGCGATCGTCACCGTTGCCTCGCCGCACCTCACCCGGCCGGCCCGGCGCGTCGGCCAGATGCTCGTCGTCGTACTCGCATTGAGCGCGATGTACCTGGCCCGGGGCGGGCCGTTCGATCTGCTCGGCGCGGTCGTACTCGGCTGGGGCGTCGCAGCCGCAGTGCATCTGGCGTTCGGGACCGCTGACCGCCGACCCTCGCTCGCGGAGGCATCGGAGGCACTTCGCGTGTTACGGATCCCGTTCCACGACCTGGGGCCGGCGCCTTCGCAGTCACCGGGCCGTGCCGTCTTCGTCGCCGAGAACAGCGACGGTCCGCTGCAGATGATCGCGTTGGGACGCGACGAAGCTGACGCCCAATTCCTCGCCCGAGCCTGGCGGTTCGTCACACTCCGGGACGTCGCGCCGACGTTGTTCCCGACCCGACGCCAACAGGTCGAGTACGAGGCGTACATCTCGCTTCTCGCGCGCGATGCAGGGGCACGAGTGCCCAGGGTGCTCGGCGCCGCGACGGTCGGGTCCCTCGCGGTGCTCGTGCAGCAGATGCCGACGGGTGCGGCTCTGGCCCACGCCGAACGGGAGGATGTCGACGACGCGGTCCTCGAGAACGTCTGGTGCCAGCTTCGGCGACTTCACGACGCGCGTATCGCACATGGACGCCTTGACGCCGATCACGTCCTCGTCGGTTCCCACCACGCGGCGCTTGTCGGCTTCGAATGTGCCTCGACGACCGCCGGGAGCTGGCAAACGCGAGCAGACGTTGCGCAGCTCATGGCCGCGACCGCGCCGGTCGTCGGGACGACTCGCACCGTGGAGGCGGCGGTGCGGGGTGTGGGTGTCGAGGCCGTAGCGGGTGCCATTCCGGTGCTGCAGCCGGCAGCGTTGCCCGACGTGACGCGGCGCGCCCTCGACGACGCAGGAGATGTCGACGCGGCGCTCGAGCAGCTGCGCGAAGTCGCCGGCGCGGCGACACAGGCTCCCGCGACGGAGCTGCGGCGGCTCTACCGCGTCGCGCCGCGGAGCCTGTTCATGGCGATCGGCGCTCTCGTCGGCGTCGGCGTGCTCCTGAGCCGGATCGGCGATCCGGCGACGTTCTGGGCATCGATCCACGACGCGCAATGGGCGTTCGTGGCGCTCGCGCTTCTCTTCGCGCTTCTCGCCGACGCGGCGTTCGCGATCGCGTTTCTCGGAACGATCCCGATACGCGTCTCACCCTGGGCCGCCGTCGAGCTGCAGGCATCGTTGTCGTTTCTGAATCTCGCAGTACCCGTAGGGGCGGACACCATGGTGCAGGTTCGCTTCCTGCAGAAGTCCGGTCTCGACACGTCGTCGTCGGTCGCCACCGGAGGTGTGTTGAGCATGGTGACCGAGACCGCCGTGCAGATCGGCCTCTTCGTCCTCGCGCTGTGGCTGGCTCCTGACAAGATCTCCTTGGGCCGTATCGACACTCGCAAGATGGTCGTCATCGCGTTGGTCGCCGTCCTCGTGCTGCTCGTCGCGACGGCGGCAGTCTCGTCGGTACGCCGGCTTCGACAAGCCGTGATCCCGCGCGTCACGAAGGCGGCACACGCAGTCTGGGACGCGATCCGCAGCCCATGGCGGATCACGCTCGTGATAGCGGGCAACGTCGGCGCGCAGGTCCTGTACGCGGCGTCGATCCTCGCGTGTCTGCATGCATTCGGTGCCTCCGTGAACTTCTGGACCGTCCTGGCGCTGAACATCGGCGTCTCGACCATTGCTTCGTTGGTTCCGGTACCGGGCGGCGGGAACGCGCTCTCGGTCATTGGCCTCTCCGGCGTTCTCGTCTCTGTTGGCGTGTCCGCGACAGCGGCCGCGGCGGCGGTACTGGTCCACCAGGTCGTCGCGAACTACCTTCCGGCAATTCCTGGGTGGTTTGCGACCCACGATCTCGCGCGAAAAAGCCTCCTCTGACAACCTCCCGCCGAGACCGGGAAGGTGCCCGGAGTCGCGGAACGCCTCGGCTCGTGCGCCGCTAGAGTCCGCGCTGCCTGCGGCGTCCCCCTACCAGGGTGCGCCGGCTCTTTCGACCGCGCCGCGTTCACGCAAGACCACCGGGGAGGGGCCCGGGTGGCCGGCCGACCCCCGAGGGGAGACGCGCGACATGAGCTTCCTCGACGCTTCGACCGGCGGCGGGCTCGACGGGGCCACTGCCGCCGAGATGGCTCGGCTCCTCCGGGCCGCTGCGGACGTCGTCGAAGCGTTGTCCACGTGCGACGACGTGGACGGCAGGCTCGTGTTCTGGCGGCAACTCGCCGACGCCATGGCCGAGTTCGACGCACTCCTGCCCGGGGTCCCGGAGCCCTAGCCGGCCCGGCCGCCGCGGACGAGACGCAGGTGCGATCGTGCCGCGGGTACCGCTCGCCCCGCGGGGAGTGACGCCTTCCGCACCGCACTGCGCGCGTGGAACCGCACGAGACCAAGCGCATCGAGGAACTCGCCTCGCCGATCGTCAGAAGACGATCCCGTCATCGGCACCTCGTGGTCGGTCAGGGGGAGGCGGAACCGAAATTTCTAACCCGTCTCGGCTCTCCTGGCGTCCCCCCGGAGAGGGAGGCATGAGGAAACGTTCACCCGGGTCGGGTGACGACGCCGGACTGCTCCGGCTCGACACTCTGGCTACGAGTCGTTCGAGTGACACCCGGCCAACGAGATGGGCGGTTGCGCGATGGCAGACGGCACAGACATCGAGCGCCGCAACGACCCCGACCTCGGCACGCTGAACGCCGAAGCGCCGCGGATCGGGGCGCGCCCGGGAGCGCTCGAGCCCAACGGTGGTCCGTCGGAGGCCACGCCGAAGAAGCCGGAGCGACGTGGCCACCGGTTCTGGGCGGCCGTGCTCCTGGTGCTCGGTTTTCTTCTGACTCCGATAACGATCGTCGTCCTGTTCGCGCACACGGAGATCACCGACACGGGACGGTACGTCGCGACCGTCAAGCCGCTCGCCCGCGACCCGGCGGTCCAGCGGTACACCGCCGACCGGGTCACCACCCGCCTCTTCGAAAATGTCGACGTGAACCAGTACGTCAAGCAGGCGCTGCCCGACCGTGCGCAGGTGCTCGCCGGGCCCCTCACGAGCGCGCTGAGGAGCTTCACCCACGAAGCGACGTTGCGTGTGCTCCAAAGCAACGCGTTCCAGACGCTCTGGGTGGAGGCCAATCGAGGAGCCCACCGGCAGATCAACAACCTCCTGACGGGATCGAAGAGCGGCACGGTGAGCGCGAACAGCAACGGAGCGGTAACCGTCGATCTCTCCGCAGTCGCGCAGCGGGTGAAGCAGCGGCTCGAAGACACCGGCATCGGCGTGTTCTCGAAGATCCCGGTTGACAAGGTGTCGGGCAAGGTGACGATCTTCCAGTCCAAGGAGCTCTACAAGGTGCGCCGCGGCTATCGCGCGCTGAACCGGATCGCGTTCGTGCTGCCGTTCCTGGTGTTCGGCTCCTTCGCCGGCGCGATCTTCCTGTCGAAGAATCGCCGGCGCGGTTTCGTGAAGGCTGCCGTCGCGTTCACCCTCGGTGGTCTCGTCCTCGCCGCGCTGCTTTCCGTCGCGCGCGGCGCGTACCTGGGCGAGGCGACGAGCAACGGAATCCCACACGATGCCGCCGCGACGGTGTACGACACCTTCGTGCGACTGCTCCAGACCTCCGTCCGAAGCGTGCTCGCGTTCAGCATCGGCGTGGTTGTCGTCGCAGTACTCGCGGGGCCGTCGCGGCTCGCGGTCTGGTTCCGGACGACGGTTCGGCGCGGCGTGCTGTGGGCGGGCCGCCAGAGCGACGCGGCGGGCTGGACCGTGCTCGGGCCGATCGCGCTGGTCGTCGCGCACAAGCGTGGCATGCGTATCGCTGTCGGCGCGGTCGCGTTCGCCGTGCTCTTCTTGTGGGACCGGCCCACGCCGATGGTCGTGTTCTGGCTCGCGGTGCTGGCCGTGGTCATGCTCGCGCTGATCGAGTTCTTCGGACGCGAACAGCTCAGTGTCGGAGGTGCGGCGCCGGCCGGACCCTGACCTGCGGCCACGTACCGCGGCACGCACACCACCAGTTGTCATTCACCCCGGTCGGGGTGAGCCGCGATCACCCCGCCGAGGCGCATGCTGTTGAACGCTGGGTCCGCGCCAGCGGGCTTGGTCCAGATCAAGCAGACGGTGGGGTTTGCGGTGATGGCCATAACACATGCTGAGGTCGACGTCCGGCGAGCGCGCGAGCGGAGACCGGGCGGTCGACGCGCCGAGGTTCGGCGCTTTCATCTCGTCGAGCGCCTGATCGACAACGCAGATCGACCGCTCGTCTCGGTGGTAGCGCCTGCGGGCTACGGGAAGACCACGCTCCTTCGGCAATGGATGGCCGAAGACGACCGCCCGTTCGCGTGGCTCGAGCTCGCCGAAGAGCACAATGATCCGGGCACGTTGCTCAGCGCGGTCATGTGCGCTCTCCACCACGTCGAACCGTTCGGTGAAGGTCTACTCGTCTCACCGTCGAGACTCGATTCCGCCGACCTGGAGCGAATCGTGCACGTCGGTGCCGCGCTTGCGACGCGAACGACACCCTGCGTGATCGTGCTCGACGACGTGCACCATGTGACGAGCTACGAGGCGCTGCACATGGTCGCTGCCGTCCTGCAGCACCTTCCGCTTCGCACGCAGCTGGTGCTCGCGGGCAGGTTCGACCACACGCCGGAACTCTGCGCGAACGGCGAGTCGTGGGATTGTTTTCGGCTGACGACCACGGAGCTCGCGCTCGACGCGAGCGAAGCAGAGATGCTGCTGTCCGGATACGGCGTGGAGGGCGACAACTCGGAGCTCGAGACCCTGATGGCGCAGACCGAGTGCTGGCCCCTCGGTCTTTCGCTAGCCGGCACGGCGCTGCACGACGGCGGTGCTGCGAGCCGGTATCCCAGCGGCGATCGGGCGCTTTCGGAATATTTCACACGCGAGATCATGCACGCGCTGGACGAACGGACGATCGAGTTCTTGACCCGGACATCGGTTCTGGAAGAGCTGACCGGGTCCCTCTGCGACGCGGTGACACAGGGTTCCTACTCCGCACGCGTGCTGAAGCGACTCGATTGCTCGAACACATTCATGGTGCCGCTCGACTCCCGACGGGAGCGTTACCGCTACCACAGGCTATTTCGGGACTACCTGCAGCAACAGCTACGCCTCCGCGAGCCCCACCTCGTCGCCGCCCTCCACCAACGCGCGAGCGCGTGGTATGCCCAGCACCGTCGTGAAGAGCAGGCGATCAGGCACGCCCTCGCGGCCGGCGACGTGAACACGGCGGCCGATCTGGTGTGGGGGAGTGTCGGCGTGTCGGTCGTGCGCGGACGCCCCGCGACGCTGAGGCGTTGGCTCCAGATCTTCGACGACAACCAGATCGCGGCTCACCCGCTGCTCGGGCTGGCCGCCGCGGCGGTCGACGTGACGGAAGGTCATGCCGATGAGGCGACGAACTGGCTCTGGCTCACCGAGCAAGCCGCGGCTGACGGCGGGTTCTCGGACGAAGCCGGGCTCGAGCCGTGCCTCCGCCTGCTGAACGCGCTCCTCGGCGGACAGGATCTCGGTCATGCCGAGGAGGCGGCAGACGATGCGTTCGCGAATCTGAGCGACCGCAGCCCCTGGCGCGCCGTCTCCGCTGCGTTCAGCGGCATGTTGCAGCATCTTGCCGGTGACGCCGATGCCGCCCGCGAACGATTCGAGGCAGCCGCGGTGAGATCAGCCGTGTTGGCGCCGGCAGTGCATGCCGTTTGCCTGGCCGAGCTTGCGCTGTTGGACGCGGAGTGCAACGCGTGGGACCGCGCGACGGACGGAGCCGAGCACGCCGAGCAGTATGCCAACGGACATCGGCTCGACGACTTCGCGCCGCTGGCGATCGTTCCCGCCGTTCGAGCCTTGACGCTCGCGCACCACGGTGATGCCGCGGCGGCGCACGAACGAACGGACCGTTCACTGAAGCTCCTCCGCCGCCTCGGTCGCGTCAGCCCCCACGTCCGCGCCGAAGTCCGCACCGTCCTCGCACGAACGACGTTGTCGATTGGCAATACGGCGGCAACCCGCGAGCTTCTGCGTGATCTCCGACCGCTCCTGGCCGGAATGACGGACGCGGAGGGGTTGAGGGAACGAATCGCGGAGATCGACCGAGGAGTGGACGCGATCGCGGATGCCGTCGTCGGGCCGTTGGCGTTGACGGCCGCGGAGTTGCGCGTCCTGCGGTACCTCCCGATGCATCTCTCCATGTCTGACATCGCCGAGCAGCTGTTCGTATCGCGCAATACGGTCAAATCACAGGCCATCGCGATCTATCGGAAGTTGGCGGTGTCGTCCCGCAGCGCGGCCGTCGCCCGGGCGCGCGATCTCGGTCTCCTCGACGTCTAGATCGTCGGTCAGTGTGACGGTGCTGTCATCGCCATCGACGTCGCCACGCGGAGCGCGCGAAGCACCGGACTGATCAGCAATACCGGAATAAGAGCTGCCTGAGACTTTGCGGTGCACGAGTGTGCAGCGGAACTCCCGGCTCCCAGCGGACGTTCAGTGAGCGCCGAGGAAAAAAGGGAGTCAAAGGAAATGGAAGAAAGCGGCGAGCACAACGCGTTCAAGACCGACAATCTTGGGCAAGAATTCCCGTTACACGGTCCCCATGAGGCCACACCGGTTCGACGGTCTGCACGGGCGACGGTGCTCCTCATGAGCACCATCGCACTCGTTTCGGGTGGTGTAGGAGGCGCGGCCGTTCTCGCGGCAACACACCGGCCGTACGCCAACCGGCCAACCGCAGCTCCACCCGCCGCGATCGTGGCGCGACCGGTCGGCACCTCGTTCGACATCACCGACATCGCAAACCGACTCACACCGTCGGTCGTGACCATTCGCGGAACGACTCCGAACGGAACGGCCGCAGGCACCGGCATCGTTCTCACGAAGAGCGGCGAGATCCT
>JAMXLJ010000019.1 GCA_024281095.1 Acidimicrobiia bacterium
CCGGCGTTCCGCCCGGAGCCGATCAGCCTGCTTCGCCAGCGATCGCTCTACCAGTCGATGCGCAACTCTGCGAGGCGTTCGTTGCGCCAGTTGCGACGCTCGATGGCGCGCGTCCCCGAGCTCGACCGGGAAGATGCCGAGAAGGTGGTCGCGATGGAAGACGAGGTGCTCGAACGTCTCCGCGCCGTCACCGGAGTCACGAGCGGCAAGCGCATCCGCAACCACGGCGACCTACATCTCGGACAGGTGCTGTCCACCGGTCGCGATTTCGTCATCATCGACTTCGAAGGCGAGCCGGCACGGTCGATGGACGAACGCCGGCACAAGCGTTCCCCCATGCGCGACGTCGCCGGGATGCTGCGCTCGTTCCACTACGCCGCGCACGTCGGCATCCGCGACCTCATCGCGCGTGGTGCGTCAGGCGGCGATACGCGCGGCCAGGTCGCGTTGCGACCGTGGGCCGAGCTCTGGGCCGCCTGGGTGTCGAGCGCCTTCTTGTCGTGTTACCTGGAGGTCATGGCGAGCAGCGACCTATTGCCCGCGACCGACGACGAGTTGCGGGTGTGCCTCGACGCTCACGTCCTCGACAAGGCGTTGTACGAGCTCGGTTACGAGCTCGGCAGCCGGCCCGACTGGGTCGGCATCCCGGTGGGGGGCATCCTCGCGATCATGGGGTCGTCGGCTTGACACTGCCGAGGCCACTCGTTCGCCTCGCCCGTGCCTACGGTGTCGCCGTCTCGTACCGGGGCGCCGACGGCATGCAGAGGCGGGTGTCGCCCGACGCCCTCGTCGCCGTGCTGCGCGCGCTCGGTGCAGGGCTCGAGCATCCCGACGGCGCCGCGGCGGCGTTGCGCGACCGGCTCGAGCAGCGACGCTCGACACTCGTCGAGCCGGTCATCGTCGCGTGGGACGGCGGGCCGCCGGCGGTCGCGGTGCGCACCGACCCCGACCGCGCCGCCGAACGGGTGATGTTCGAGCTCGCGCTCGAGGACGGCTCGGTGACGTCGATCGACGGCGCCGCGTGCGCGCTCGACGTCGCGGCCGACGATGACGTCGAGAATGACGTTCACGACGTCGCGCCGTCGGTCGTCCGCCGGTTCACGCTGCCGCACCGCCTTCCCCTGGGAGCCCACCGCCTGCAGTGCCGCACCGGTGGACGGCTCGCGGACGCGGTCGTGCTCGCGGCACCGCTCCATGCCGAGCAGTTCCCGGCCGCGCGGGCGTGGGGCGTCTTCGCACCCGTCTACGCGTTGCGGACGCGCCGCGACGACCCGCTGCCGGGCGACCTCGCCGACCTCGCCGCGCTCGCCGATTTGGTGGCGGAGCTCGGCGGCAGCGTGGTGGGCACCCTGCCGCTGCTCGCGGCGTTCCTCGACGACCCGTACGAACCGAGCCCGTACTCCCCGGTGAGCCGCCGCTTCTGGAACGAGGTCTACGTCGACACGGGGATGCCGATTCCGGCCACCGACGCCGACGGTCTGGTCGACTTACGCGCCGCGCTCGCACAGAAGCGCCGAGTGCTCGAGGACGCGGTCGCGCGCGGCGCGTACGAGGAGACCGTGCGCGCATTCGTGTCGCGCCGGCCCGACGTCGAGGGGTACGCACGATTCCGCGCCGCGGTGGAGCAGCACGGTGTCGACTGGACTGCGTGGCCCGCGTCATGGCGCACCGCCGGCATCCCGGACGACGCGGTCGATCAGGGCTGCGTGCGCTACCACCGTTGTGTGCAGGCACTCGTCGACGAGCAGCTGGGTGCGCTCGCCGACCGCATGCGGGCTCGGCACGAAGCGCTCTACCTCGACTTCCCACTCGGCACCCATCGCAGGGGTTACGACGTGTGGGATCAGCCGGGCCTGTTCGTCGACGACGCGAGCGTCGGCGCACCACCCGACCGATTCTTCTCGAAGGGCCAGGACTGGGGGTTCCCGCCGGTGCACCCGGAGGCGAGCCGGGCCAACGCACACGCGCACTTCGCCGCCTGCATCGAACACCACCTCACCCGGGCCGGGCTCTTGCGGATCGATCATGTGATCGGCCTCCACCGGATGTGGTGGATCCCGCCCGGTCACGACGCGGCCGACGGCGCCTTCGTGCACTATCCGGCCGACGAGCTCTACGCGCGGCTGTGTCTCGCGTCCGCCCGGCACCATGCCGCGTTGATCGGCGAGAACCTCGGCACCGTTCCGCCCGAGGTGAATCGCGCCCTGCGCCGGCACCGCATCGGCGGCATGCACATCGTCCAGTTCGAGATCGACCCCCACGCCCCCGGCGGTGTGCATCCTCCCCCGCCGCGGGCCTTGACCTCGCTCGACACTCACGACACCGCGACGTTCGCGGCGTTCTGGACGGGCGAAGCATCCGTGCAACGACTGCGGCTGGGCGTGTCGACGCCCGAAGAGGTCGACGACGAACGCGCCGAGAGCGCGAAGGTTCGCGAGCAGGTCCTCACGGCACTGCGCGACGCGGGCCTGCTACACGACGGCTTCGCCCCGCCCGGCACGCGGGAGGTCATGGCCGCGCTGCTGGAGCTGCTCGGCCGGAGCCGGGCCCAGATCGTGTTGGTGTCGCTCGAAGACCTGTGGTCGGAGCTGCACCCGCAGAACATGCCGGGCACGGTGGCGCCGGAGAACTGGCGCCGGCCGGCCGCCCTCGCGCTCGACGAGGTCGCGAATACGCCGGAGCTCGTCGACGTGTTGCGCCGGCTCGCCGCGGCCCGCGCCGGCGGCAAACGGGCCGAACAACGTACGCGCACGACCGGAAAGGAGTTCAGGAGTGCTCACCGCTGAAGACATCCATCTGTTCAACGAGGGGCGCCACTTCCGGCTCTACGACGTGCTCGGTGTGCACCGCGTGCCGGGCGGTGATCTCGCACACGTCGCGGTATGGGCGCCCAACGCGGAGTCGGTCGCGTTCGTCGGCGACATCAACGGCTGGGACCCGCACGCGCATCCGCTGCACCCCGCGCAGAGCTCCGGCATCTGGGCCGCGACCATCGACGGCCTGCGCGCGGGCAGCCGTTACAAGTTCCGCATCCGCAGCCGCAACGGATACACCGTCGACAAGGCCGACCCGTTCGCGCTCGCTACCGAGACCCCGCCGCTCACCGCCTCCGTGGTCGCCGACCTGACCTACGAATGGGGCGACGCGGAATGGATGACGACGCGCGGCGAGCGACAGCAGCTCAGCAGCCCGTTCACCGTGTACGAGGTGCACCTCGGGTCGTGGTGCCGCAAACCGGACGGCACGGCTCTGTCCTACCGCGACGCCGCCCACGAGCTCGCCGACCACGTGCAGGCGACGGGCTTCACGCACGTCGAGCTGCTCCCGATCATGGAGCACCCGTTCTACGGATCATGGGGCTACCAGACCACCGGCTACTTCGCACCGACGAGCCGGTACGGCTCACCCACCGACTTCATGTACCTGATCGACCATCTGCACCAACGGGGCATCGGGGTGATCCTGGACTGGGTGCCGTCGCACTTCCCCTCCGACGAGCACGGCCTCGGGTACTTCGACGGCACGCACCTCTTCGAGCACGCCGACCCTCGCCAGGGATTCCATCCCGACTGGGACACCCTCGTGTTCAACTACGGGCGCAACGAGGTGCGCTCGTTCCTGACGAGCAGCGCGATGTTCTGGCTCGACCGGTACCACGCCGACGGACTGCGCGTCGACGCGGTCGCGTCGATGCTGTACCTCGACTACTCCCGCAAGGAAGGCGAGTGGATCCCCAACGAGTGGGGCGGCCGGGAGAACCTCGAGGCGGTGTCGTTCCTTCGCATGCTGAACGAGGAGATCTACAAGGAGTATCCCGACGTGCAGACCATCGCCGAGGAGTCGACGGCGTGGCCGATGGTCTCGCGGCCGACGTACGTCGGTGGCCTGGGCTTCGGAATGAAGTGGGACATGGGGTGGATGCACGACACGCTGCAATACATGGAGCGCGACCCGATCCACCGGCGTCATCATCATGGCGAGCTCACGTTCCGGGCCGTGTACGCGCACACGGAGAACTTCGTGATGCCCCTGTCACACGACGAAGTGGTGCACGGAAAAGGGTCCCTGCTCGCCAAGATGCCGGGCGACGACTGGCAGCGGTTCGCGAATCTGCGCCTGTTGTTCGGGTACCAGTACGCGCTGCCCGGCAAGAAACTCCTCTTCATGGGGGCCGAGCTGGCGCCGTGGGAGGAATGGGACCACGACCGCGCGCTGCCGTGGCACCTGCGCGACGAACCGTGGCACGCCGCCGTCGGGCGCCTCCTCGCCGACCTCAACCAGCTCCACCGCGACGTGCCCGCGCTGCACGCGCGCGACGCCGACCCGGCCGGCTTCCGTTGGCTCGTGGCCGAGGACGCCGACAACAGCGTGCTCGCGTTCCTGCGGCTCGCGCCCGACGCCGAGCCGGTCGTGGTGGTGGGCAACTTCACGCCGATCACGCGGTCGAACTACCGCCTCGGGGTGCCGTCCGGCGGTTGGTGGGACGAACGGCTGAACACCGACGCGTCGGTGTACGCGGGAAGCGGTGTGGGCAACTACGGCCGTGTGGAAGCACATCCGATCCCTCTGCACGGCCAGCCGTGGTCGCTGACGCTGACGTTGCCGCCACTCGGCATGCTGTATCTCACGCCCGAGCGGTGAGCAGCAGCCCGGACCGCCTCGGCGCGGAAGCTCGACCCGACGGTCAAACCCGGTTCACCGTGTGGGCACCGGCCCACGAACAGGTCACGCTGCGTCTTCACGACGCCGTGGCAGGTGACCTCGTCATGCATCGAGACGACCGCGGCTACCACACCGCCACGGTCCCCGGCACGGGCCCCGGTACCCGGTACGGGTTCGTGCTGGGCGGTGCCGGTGGCGGCGAGCGCGCGGACCCCGCGTCGCGGGCGCAGCCGGACGGCGTCGCGGGGCCGTCGGCGGTGACCGACGACGAGTTTCCGTGGAGCGACGGAGCATGGCGTAATCCGTCGCTCGACCGCTACGTGATCAGCGAGATCCACATCGGCACGTTCACGGAGGCAGGCACCTTCGACGCCGCGGTCGAGCAGCTGCCCGCGCTGGCGGAGGCCGGCATCACGGCGGTCGAGGTGATGCCGATCGCCGAGTTCCCAGGTGCACGCAACTGGGGCTACGACGGCGTGCTCCCCTACGCGGCCCATCACGCGTACGGAGGCCTCGACGGGTTCCGCAGGTTCGTCGACGGCGCGCACGCGGCCGGCCTCGCGGTCGTGCTCGACGTCGTCTACAACCATCTCGGTCCCGAAGGCAACCACCTGCGCGAGTTCGGCCCGTACTTCACCGATCAGTACCGCACACCGTGGGGAGACGCGTTGAACTTCGACGGGCCCGGGTCCGACGAGGTTCGCCGGTACTTCGTCGAGAACGCCCGCTTCTGGACCGGCGTTGCGCACGTCGACGCCCTGCGCCTCGACGCAGTGCACGCGATCGTCGATCCGAGCGCGCATCCGTTCGTGCAGGAGTTGACCGAGGCCGTGCACGCGCAAGCGCGGTCCGCGGGCCGCGTCGTACACGTCATCGCCGAGAGCGCCGCCAACGACGCGCGTGTCATCCGGCCCGCCGAGATGGGCGGCCTCGGCGCCGACGCGCAGTGGAACGACGACTTCCATCACGCCCTCCACGTGCTCCTCACGGGCGAACGCGACGGCTACTACGCGGACTTCGGCGGGTTGAGCGACCTCGCCCGCGCGTGGACCGACGGCTACGTCTACGACGGGCGTTACTCGCGCTTTCGCGACCGGCGACACGGCTCGTCGTCGCGCGGCCTGCCCGGCAGCCGCTTCGTGGTGTTCGCGCAGAACCACGACCAGATCGGCAACCGACTGGCCGGCGATCGCCTGGGCGCGCAGGTCGGGGCGGACCGTCTCCGTCTCGCGGCGGCGACCGTATTGCTGTCGCCGTTCGTGCCGTTGCTGTTCCAGGGTGACGAGTACGCGGACCCCGCGCCGTTCCCGTATTTCGTGAGCCACTCCGACCCCGAGCTCGTCGAGGCCGTGCGGCGCGGCCGCCGCGAGGAGTTCGCCGGGTTCGCATGGCACGACGAGCCACCCGACCCGCAGAGCGAAGCAACGTTCGAGTCGGCGAAGCTCGATCGCACGCTCGCCGGCAAGGAGGAGCACGCGGCGATGTTGCGCTGGCACCGCGCGCTGCTCGACGTGCGGGCACACGAGCCGGCGCTCGCCCGTCTCGACCCGTCGGCGGTGGAGCCGTCGGTGCACGAGCACGCGCGAACCGTCGTGTTCCGCCGGCGTTCCGGCCGCGACGTCGTCGCGATCGCGCTGCACTTCGGCGACACGACCGTGGACGTCGCGGTTCCCTTGCCGGCCGGGCACTGGGAGTCCCTCGCCCGTTCCGACATGCAGGAATTCGCCGGCCCGGGCCCGGTCACGCCGGATTCGCTCGACTCCGACGGCGAGGTACACCTGCGGCTCGGGCCGTGGTCCGCCGTCGTGCTCCGGCTCACCGATCGAACGTGACCCGGCGTCTCCTGTCCACCTACCGGTTGCAGCTGCACTCCGGGTTCACGTTCGACGACGCGCGAGCGGTCGTCGACTACCTCGCAGACCTCGGGATCACGCACCTCTATGTGTCCCCGGTCGTCGAGTCGGTACGCGGCAGCACCCACGGCTACGACGTTGTCGACCCGACCCGCATCGACCCCGAGCTCGGCGGCCGCGACGGCTTGCTCGCGCTGGCCGCGACCGCGCGGGAGCACGGGCTCGGCCTGGTGCTCGACATCGTGCCGAACCATCTCGCGGCGTCGGCCGAGAACCCGTGGTGGTGGGAGATGCTGCGCGACGGGCCCGGTGCCGCGCACGCGAACGCGTTCGACGTCGACTGGTCCGGCGGGCGCATCCTGCTGCCGGTGCTCGACCGGTCGCTCGACGACGCGATCGCCGCGGGTGCGGTCACGGTGGAGCCCGACGGGGTGCACGTCGGCGAGCTGCGCCTGCCGCTGCGTGACGACCACACCGGCACCGTGCGCGAGGTTCTCGACCGTCAGTTCTACGAGCTCGTCGACTGGAAGGAGCCGCGGCGCAACTACCGCCGCTTCTTCGACGTCGACTCGCTCGTCGGCATACGCGAGGAGGAACCGGAAGTCTTCGAGGACCGGCACAAGGTGCTGCTGGACCTCTTGCACTCCGGTGTGGCCGACGGCTTGCGCGTCGATCACGTCGACGGGCTGCGCGACCCGGGCGGCTACCTCGCCAACCTCCGCCGGCACGCGGGCCCGGATGCGTTCATCGTGGTCGAGAAAATCCTCACCGACGACGAACGTCTGCGCGTCGAGTGGCCGATCGACGGGACCACCGGATACGACGCGATGACGGACCTGGACGATCTGCTCGTCGACCCGTCGGGTTGGGACACGCTCGCAGCCGCGAACCGCGCGGAAGGGATCGCCCCCTTCCACGAGATCGACCACGACGCGAAGCAATTCGTGTTGCACGAACTGTTCACCCCGGAGCTCGAACGTCTGGTCGCCCGCCATCCCGACCTCGAGCAGGGCATCGTCGCGCTCACCGTCGCGCTGCCGGTCTACCGGACGTACATCGACGAGCGCGGCGCTCACGAAGCAGACCGAGCGGTGCTCGACGCCACCGCGGACGGTGCGGGCGACGCGGCGCGATCGCTGCTCGACCTTCTGCTCTCGGGACGCGACGTCGACTTCGCGATGCGATGGCAGCAGCTCACGGGGCCGGTCATGGCGAAGGGTCACGAGGACACCGCGCTCTACCGCGACGCCGTACTGGTGTCGCGCAACGAGGTCGGAGCCGATCCCGGCCGCCGGCCTGACGACGCCCTCGAGCGCTTCCATCGACGCAACCTCGAACGGGCCCACGACTGGCCGCGCACGATGGTCGCCACCAGCACCCACGACACCAAGCGCAGCGAAGACGTGCGGGCCCGCATCGCCGTGCTCTCGGAGCTCGCGGGTGACTTCGAGGGGGGTCTCACACGGCTGCGGGGCGTCGTCGACATGTCCACGCTCACTCCGGTCGAGCAGCGTCTCGTCGCGCAAACGCTGCTCGGCGTGCTGCAAGCGGGCGGCGGCCCCGGCGACGACCTGCGCGAGCGGCTGCACGCGTACTTCGAGAAGGCGTTGCGCGAGGCGAAGCAGTCGACGAACTGGATCCGGCCCGACCAGCAGCACGAAGCGGCCGTGCGCGCGGTCGTGGACGCCTGTCTCGACAACGACGGCGCCGCGCTTCGCGAGGCATTCGGCGACCTCATCGACCGCGTTGCGTACCACGGCGCCCTCAACTCGCTGTTGTACACGGTGCTACGCGTCGCGGGCCCCGGTATCGCCGACACCCACCAGGGGACCGAGTTGCTCGACCTCAGCCTGGTCGACCCCGACAACCGGCGTCCCGTCGATTACGTGGCGCGTCGCGATGCGCTGGCATCGTCGCGCGAGACGCCCCTCGCGGAGCTCGCCCGCCTCTGGGCGGACGGTCGCCTGAAGCTGCTCGCGCTCACGCGAGCGCTGCACGCTCGGCGCGACCATCCGGACGTGTTCGCCGGCGGTGACTACATCCCGCTGCGCGGTCCCGACGACGCAGTGGTGGCGTTCGCGCGCCGGCACGGAGACGTCTGGGCCATCGCGCTCGCGTCCCGCTTCACCACCCGCGGCGCACCTCACGGATCGATCGCGCTGCCCGCTGACGCCCCGACGCAGTGGCGCGACGCGCTCACGGGCGCGACCGTCGAAAGCCTCGAGGGCGAGCTGCGGTTGACCGAAGTGCTCGCGGGGCTTCCCGCCGCGCTGCTGCTCTCCCCCTAACCGCGCTGAGTTGGGGGTCAGTCGTCGGGATCGACGCGTAGGAGCAGGACGACCGAGCGGCTGTCGACCTCGAGCGTGTCGCCCGCCTTCACCTCGGCGGTCGAGGGCTCGTCGTCGGCCGCGGTGTCGATCACCTTCGTCCACCGACGACCCCACCGCTCGTCCGGGAGCGTGAACGTCATCGGCTCGCTGTGCGCGTTGAAGATGACGTAGAAGCTGTCGTCGCGTACGCGTTGCCCACGCGCGTCGAGATAGTGAATCCCCTCCCCGTTGAGGAACACGCCCAACGACTTCGCGAAGCTCACGTTCCAGTCGTCGTCGGTCATCAGCTCACCGTCGGGCGTGAACCAGCCGATGTCGCTCACGTCGGAGCCGTGGATCGCCTGACCCTGGAACCAGCGCCGGCGGCGGAACACCGGATGAGCCGAACGGATCTGCACGAGACGTCGGGTGAACGCCTGCATGCGCTCGTCGACGTCGGTCCAGTCGATCCACGAGATGGGGCTGTCCTGGCAGTACGCGTTGTTGTTGCCCTGTTGGGTGCGCCCGAGCTCGTCGCCCGCGAGCAACATCGGCACGCCCTGCGAGAGCATGAGTGTCGTGAGAAAGTTGCGCTGCTGCCGGCGGCGGAGCGCGAGCACCTCGGGATCGTCGGTGGGCCCCTCCACACCCGCGTTCCACGACCGGTTGAAACCCTCGCCGTCGCGGTTGTCCTCGCCGTTCGCCTCGTTGTGCTTCTCGTTGTACGACACCAGGTCGTTCAGCGTGAACCCGTCGTGGCAGGTGACGAAGTTGATGCTGGCGGACGGCCGCCGCCCGGTGCCCTCGTAGAGGTCGGAGCTGCCGGTGAACCGGTACGCGAACTCGCCGAGTGTCGCGTCCTCACCACGCCAGTAGTCGCGCACCGTGTCGCGGTAGCGACCATTCCACTCCGACCACTGGGGCGGGAAGTTGCCGACCTGGTACCCGCCTTCGCCGACGTCCCACGGCTCCGCGATGAGCTTCACCTGGCTGATGACCGGGTCCTGCTGGATGAGGTCGAAGAAGGCCGAGAGCCGATCGACTTCGTGCAGTGTGCGAGCGAGGGTGGCCGCGAGGTCGAAGCGGAACCCGTCGACATGCATCTCGATCACCCAGTAGCGGAGGCTGTCCATGATGAGCTGCAACACGTGCGGGTGGCGCATGTTGAGCGTGTTGCCGGTGCCGGTGTAGTCGACGTAGTAGCGCGGATCCTGCTCCGACAGCCGGTAGTACGCGGCGTTGTCGATCCCCTTGAACGACAGCATCGGGCCGAGATGGTTGCCCTCGGCGGTGTGGTTGTAGACGACGTCGAGGATCACCTCGATTCCCGCCTCGTGCATCGTCTTCACGAGCTGCTTGAACTCCTGTACCTGCTGACCGAGCGTTCCCGACGAGCTGTACTCGTTGTGCGGCGCGAGGTAGTTGATGGAGTTGTATCCCCAGTAGTTGCGCAGTCCGCGCTGGACCAGCGCGTGGTCGTGCACGAACTGGTGCACCGGCTGCAGCTCGACGGCGGTGACACCGAGCGATTTGAGGTAGTCGACCACTTGCGGCACCGCGAGACCCGCGTAGGTGCCGCGCAGTTCGGGCGGTACGTCGGGATGGCGCGCGGTGAACCCCTTGACGTGCATCTCGTACACGAGGGTGCGGTGCCACGGGGTGTCGGGCGGACGGTCGTTGCCCCAATCGAAGAACGGGTTGATGACGACGTTCTTCGGCATGTACCGGGCGTCGTCGGCCGTGCTGGCGCGGTTCTCGTCACCGAAGCGGTAGGGATACACCGAGCGGTCCCAGCGGACACCGCCGTCGACCGCCTTGCCGTACGGGTCGAGAAGGAGCTTGGCGGGATTGCAGCGCAATCCCTTGTTCGGCGCCCACGGGCCGTACACCCGGTAGGCGTATCGCTGACCCGGCGAGACGCCGGGCAGGAATCCGTGATGGATGAACGCGGTCTGCTCGGGAAGCTCGACCCGCGTCTCGCGACCGTTCTCGTCGAACAGGCACAGCTCGACGCGCTCGGCCACGTCCGAGAAGAGCGAGAAATTGGTGCCCGTCCCGTCGTACGTGGCTCCGAGCGGATAGGGCCGGCCCGGCCAGACGGTCAGACGGTGGGAAGCCATGCGACTCCTTGCTCGTGACCCGTGGGCGGCGCCCAGCTCGCCGCGGGTCGGTGGGCCCGGTCAGGGCGGTCGGACCGGGAAACCGGACAAATGCTCCTATTCAGTGTCGCGCATCCGGGGCCCGTTCCGAACGGCCGGCGGCGAGGCGGTAGCTCGCGGTCCGCGGCCGTCGGTTTTCGCCGATCGCACGACGCTACCGGACGACCGCCGCGCACCCCTGGCCCGGGCACGAGCCTGCCCGGGCGGGGCGGTTTGCCTCGCCGCCGCGCTCGGGTAGCGGACGCCGGGAGGTGCGGTGAGCACGGGAGGCAACTGCGTTCGCGGTCCGCTGGTCGTCGTCGGTGACGCACTGTTGGACCGCGATCTCGACGGACGCGTCGAGCGCGTGTGCCCGGACGCGCCGGTTCCCGTCGTGGACGACATCACCAGCCGGGCCCGACCGGGAGGCGCCGCGCTCGCGGCCGCGCTGCTCGCGTTCGACGGACACGACGTCGTGCTCGTGACTGCGATCGGCGACGACTCGGCCGGCGTCGAGTTGCGAGCGCTGATCGCGCGAACGGGCGTCCAGCTCGTCGACCTCGGTCATGACGGCGCGACGCCTGAGAAGGTACGGGTGCGCGCCGGCGCGCAGCCCGTGGCTCGCCTCGACTACGGCGGTAGCCGGGCCGCCACGATCGGGCCGCTCGCCGCCGATGCCCGCGACGCGATCGCCGGCGCGGCCGGCGTGCTCGTCGCGGACTACGGCCGCGGTGTCGCCGCGCACGAGGCGATGCCCGCCGCGCTGGGTCGCCGCGACGCGTCGACACCGCTCGTGTGGGATCCCCACCCCCGCGGCAGCATTCCGATCCCGGGTGTCCAGCTCGCGACGCCGAACGATCGTGAGGCCCAGGGCTTCGCGGGTGACTACGGCGACGACTCGCTGCGCGCGACAGGTGACCGGGCCGAGCAGCTTCGTCGCGCGTGGAACGCGGGCGCGGTGGCGGTGACACGCGGCGCGCACGGCGCGCTCCTCGCGTCCGGCGCGGCCCACCCTCTCGTGGTGCCGGCCGAGCCGCTCATGTCGGGCGACCCGTGCGGAGCCGGTGACCGCTTCGCCAGTGCCGCGACGGCCGCGCTCGCCGCGGGCGCGGTCGCGTCGGAAGCGGTCATCGCCGCGGTCGCGGCCGCGACCGCATTCGTTGCCGGGGGCGGTGCGGGCGGCACCCGCCTCGCGGCCGGCTTCGACGGCGCGCCGCGCACGGATTGCTCGGCCGTGGACGTCGCGGCCGCGATTCGTGCCCGAGGCGGCACCGTTGTTGCAACTTCGGGATGCTTCGAGCTCCTGCACGCGGGGCATGTCAGCGCGCTGCGCGCCGCGCGCGCCTTGGGTGACTGGCTCGTCGTCTGCCTGAACTCCGACGAGTCGGTGCGGCGCCTCAAGGGCAGCGGCCGGCCGCTCGTGTCCGAGGTCGACCGGGTCGAGGTGCTGCGCGGGCTCGCATGCGTCGACGACGTGATCGTGTTCGACGACGACACGCCGGTGAACGTGCTCGCGCGGATCAGGCCACATGTGTTCGCCAAGGGCGGCGACTACGGCGGCGAGACGCTCCTCGAAGCCGGCGTACTGGCGCGGTGGGGCGGCCACGCGGTCGTCGTCCCGTATCTGGAAGGTCGCTCGACCACTCGACTCGTACAGGAGGTTCGACGTGCAGGAGGCTGACACCCGCGGCATCGGTGTCGTACTGGTCACGGGAGGCGCTTCGGGTCTCGGCGCCGCGGTGGTCGACGCCGTCGCGCGTGCGGGCGGCAAGCCCGTCGTTCTCGACCGGGTCGAGCCGGTGCGCGACGAGCGCGGTGAGGTGGCCGACTTCGAGCGCGTCGACCTCTCCGATGGTCGGGCAACCGAGCGCAGCGTCGCGCACATCGCGGAACGGCTCGGCCGCATCGACGGTGTCGTCACCTGTGCCGGCATCGACGCGTGCGGCAAGCTCACCGACGTCCCCCCGGACGAGTGGGAGCGGGTGTTGAAGGTGAACCTGTTCGGCACCGTCGCCGTAGTGCGCGCCGCGCTGCCCGCGTTGGCGGAGACCCACGGTCGCGTCGTCACCGTCGCGTCGACGCTCGGCCTCCGAGCGGTGAGTGACGCGACTGCCTACTGCGCGAGCAAGTTCGGCGTCGTCGGATTCACCCGGGCGCTCGCGGCCGAGACCCAGGGCTCGATCGGCGTGACACTGCTCGTACCCGGCGGTATGGCGACACCGTTCTTCGACGGTCGCTCGGAGCAGTACAAGCCGCCGCCCGACCTCGTGATGAACGACCCCGCGAACGTGGCCGCGGCGGTCGTCTTCGCGTTGCGCCAGCCGCCGGGATGTGAGGTGCGCGAGCTCGTCGTGTGCCCGTCGGTCGAATCGTCGTGGCCCTGAGTCAGGCGCACCTCCGGCGGCCCGGTCATCGCGACGACCGGCCGCTGCTCCTCGTGTTGCGTGCGCTCGGAGTGGGCGACTTCCTCACCGCCGTGCCAGCGTTGCGCGCCCTCAGGACCGGGTTCCCCGACCACCGGCGGGTGCTGGCGACGCCGTCGTCCCTGCGGCCGCTCGTCGAGCTCTCAGGGACCGTCGACGCGACGATCTCCACGCGCGAGCTCGCACCCGTCCGCCTCGACCGCCGCCCCGCAATTGCTGTCAACCTCCACGGTTGCGGACCTCGGAGCCACGCGATCGTGCTCGCGACGAATCCCGGAGACATCGTGGCGTTCGCCCACTCCGAGATTCCCGAATCACACGGGCACCCGCGCTGGTATGCCGACGAGCACGAGGTTCACCGCTGGTGCCGTCTGCTGAAGGAAGAAGGCGTACCGGCCGACAGTGGCCGCCTCGACCTGTCGCCGCCGCCGCAGCCGGTTCCCGACTTCGCGCGGGGCGCCACCATCGTGCACCCGGGCGCCGCCGATCCGGCGCGCCGGTGGCCGGTCGAGCGGTTCGCGGCCGTCGCGCACGCGGAGTCGGCCGATGGACGGGTCGTGCTCGTCACCGGTTCGCGCGACGAGGTGCCGCTCGCCGAGGAGCTCGCCGGTCGGGCCGGGTTGCCGAGCCGGTGCGCGATGGCGGGACGCACGGACCTCGGCGCGCTCGGCGCGCTGGTCGCCGCCGCCGGACGCGTCGTGTGCGGCGACACCGGCGTCGCGCACCTGGCGACCGCGTTCCGCACGCCGTCGGTCGTGCTCTTCGGCCCGGTGTCGCCCGCGCAGTGGGGCCCACCGCTCGATCGTCCGTGGCACCGCGCCCTGTGGGCCGGTACGACGGGCGACCCTCATGGCACCGCCGTCGATCCCGGGCTCCTCGACATCAGCGTCGCCGACGTGCTGCACGCTCTGGCAACGCTGCCCGCTCCCCCGGGACATCAAGGACGATCGGGCAACGTATTCGCGACGTGATCGACCCGACGGAACGAGGTCAGGCCGCGTCCTTCAGCGCGCGCGTCTGCGCCTTGCGCTCGCTCCGGGCACGCTTGCGTGCTTCGCGCAGCACGCCGAGGAGCTTGCGCTCCTCCTTGAGCAGCCACCGGCCGTCGCGGGACGGGCCCGCAGCCCAGATCTCCGGCAACTCCCCCTCGACGAACATGTCGACGATCGCGGGGTGCACGTAGGAGCGCTTGCACACGGCCTTCGTGTTGTTCAGCTTGCTCGCGACCGCCTCGATGGCATCCGCCGCGGCACGTCGCGCGGCGCGGTCGCTGCTCGGCGGTTCGCGCTCGGCGAGCGCGGTGGCGGCGAGGAGCGTGCCCATCCAGGTGCGGAATTCCTTCGCGGTGTAGTCGCGGTGGGTGATGTCACGCAGGTACTGGTTCACGTCGTTCGACTCGACGTAGCGAATCTGATCACCGTCGCGGTACTTGAACAGGCGCTGGCCCGGCATGTCGTGCAGTTGCCGCACGATGCGGGCCATCTGCCGGTCGTGCACGCTCACCGATTGCGGCTTGCCGCTCTTGGCCACGAACGCGAGTCGCAACTGGGAGCCGTCGATCTTCACGTGCTTGCTGCGCAAGGTCGTCAGGCCGAAATGCCCGTTGGTCTTCGCGTACTCCTCGTTGCCGACCCGCACGAGCGTGGTCTCGAGCAGGTGCACGACCGTTGCGAGCACCTTCTCGCGAGGCAACCCGGGTTGCGCGAGGTCTTCGCTCAGCCGGCGCCGAATCCGGGGCAGCGCCTCACCGAAGTCGATGAGGCCGTCGTACTTGACCTCGTCGCGCCAGGCCGTCCAGGCCGGGTGGTACCGGTACTGCTTGCGGCCCCTGGCATCGCGGCCGGTGGCCTGGATGTGGCACTCGGCATGGGGCGCGATCCACACGTCGGTCCACGCCGGCGGCACCGCGAGGCGCTTGATCCGCGCCAGCGTCGCGTCGTCGGTGACCTTCTTGCCCCCGCGGAAGTACGCGAACGACCTTCCGACCTTGCGCCGCCGGATGCCCGGCCGCTCGTCGGAGCAGTACGAGAGGTTCGGCGGGAGGGTCTCGTCGAGTTGGACAGCGGTCACGCCGAATGCGATGCCCACCCGCGAGTTCGTGCAAACGGACGGATGGATTGGGGTGACCGAGGGGACTTGAACCCCCGACCTCCAGGGCCACAACCTGGCGCTCTAACCACCTGAGCTACGGCCACCATGGCGGCCCGCGGACGGGCGCAGCCGCCGATCGTACCCGACGGCCCCGATCGACCGCCCCGACAGCCCGGCCCGATCGACCGGCCCGATCGACCGCCCCGCCCGCGCTCAGGTGCCTGCAAGCCGGGCGACGAGGGGCGCCATCGCCTCCCAGCTGTCGTTGTCGAACCCGATGTACGAGAACCCCCACTCCTCCCGGCGCCGTTCGAGCTCCTCGGCCATCGCGTCGAGGGACCCGACGAGGATCAGCGGGACGCGCAGCGCATCCGCCGGGTCGAGACCGAAGTTCGGCGCCATCGCCTCGGCGATCGGCATCGGATCATCGGTGATGTGGGCGAACCCGATGAGGCTGTTGAGCTCGAGCTCGTCGAACCGTGCTCCCGCTGCTTCACGCACCCATTCCACTTTGCGCGTGGTCGACGCGGGCGTGATGTTCGGCGCGGTCTCGGCACCGCCGAGCCCGGCGCGCAGGTCCGGGTTCACGCTCACGACGTCCGCCTCGCGCGCGGCGATCGACAGCACCCGGCGGCCGCCCCCACCGATCACGATGGGCGGATGGGGACGCTGCAGCGGCTTGGGCGTGCCGTCGTGCTCCGTGATCGTGTAGTGCTCCCCGGCGTAGGAGAACGGCCCGTCGGCGAACAGGCCCTTGAGCACGTGCAGCGCTTCCTCGAACCGGTCGACGCGCACCTTCGGCGGGTCGTACGCGATGCCCGACTGCTCGTAGTCGGTACGCATCCAGCCGGCGCCGAACCCGAGCTCCAGCCGGCCGTCGGAGAGAAGGTCGAGCGTGGCGCACTCCTTCGCGAGCACGAGCGGGTGCTTGTAGTCGTTGTCGAAGACCAGCGTGCCGATCCGAACCGTCGACGTCGCGTCGGCGGCGGCCATGAGTGCGGGCACCGGCGCGAGCTGCTCGTTGAAGTGGTCGGGCATGGTCAGGGTCGAATAGCCGAGATCCTCGACCTTGCGCGCGCTCTCGGCCCATTCCTTGGCGGAGGCGGCGTTGCGGAGCTGAGCAGCGAAACGGAACTTGCGCGGGTGTGGCACGTCGCCCTCCGAGCTTCGAACCGCGGCGGTCCTGACGCTAGCGTCAGAGAACTCGCGGCCGAAAGTACAGGCCACGCCCGGCATCACGGCGACGGCGTCGGCACCTCGATCACCGGCATGTCCGGTGGCGGCCCCCACGTGATCGCCGTGCGGGAGAACGCCGACGCGAGCGCGATCGTCAACGTGAGCTCCACCCGCTGCGCCGGCGTGAACGCGGCGTGCAGCTCGGCCCGGAGGTCGTCGTCGATGGAGGCGGGATCGGTCACGAACGCCTCCGCATAGCGGGCGGCGAGGCGCAGCGTGGCCGGAAGGTTCGCCGCGCCGGCGTCGCCGAACGCGGCGACGTGTTCCTCGGTGAGCCCCTGCTGCTTCGCACCTGCGAAGCGCAGATTTCTTCAGAGACCGCAGTCGACGAGCTGCGCGTTTCGCAACCGCCCGGCTTCCTTCGTGGCCTCGTCGACGACCCCATCGGTCCACAGCGTCCCGTACAGCCGGTTGAACGCGCGGTACTGCTCGGGCTGATGGTCGAGGAAGACGCCGCTGCCCTCGGGTGGCCGGATCCGAGCCACGGTGCCGCCTATGCCGTCGCCGCGAGCGCCACGCGGGCGCGCGACGTCGCATCGAAGAGCGCGATACCCATCGTCAGCGCAGTCGCCCGGGCCTCGCCCAGCTCCCTGAGGAGCGCCCCGCACATGCCGTCGGTGACCGCGTGCGCGTCGATCACGAACAGCTCTGCGACCGCCAGCGCCGCCCGTTCGGCCGCCCCGAAGCGCGGCGACACCGGCCAGTTCGTCAGGTCGTCGATCAACTGCTCGGTGAGCCCGGCCGCGATGGCCGCGACGGTTCGCAGCGTCGTGCCGGCTCGGTCGGCGAGCAAGGTCGCCACTCGCAGGCGACAGAGCTCGAGGAGCACCGGATCGACGGCTCCCGACCACACGGTCGCCTCGAACTCGCGCCACCGGTCGCGCACGGCGGGCAACAGCGCGAGCTCGCCTGCGAGCGGATCGAGCCCGGTGTCGTCGCCCGCGAGGTCATCTGCTCGGCCGTCCGGCACGGCCGCAGCCTATGCCGGCGGGACGCGACCTCAGTGGGTCAGCCGGCCCCGGGTGCGCCGTGAACGCCGGGCGAGCACGACCCCGATGGCGATCGCACCCACGCCGATACCGGTGAGCGTCACGACGTCGCCACCGGTGAACGGGAGCGTGGAGCCCGAACTGGCGGGCGCGGTGAC
>JAMXLJ010000020.1 GCA_024281095.1 Acidimicrobiia bacterium
GCGTCGCTCCTGCCGCCGGCTCGATCACATACGGCGTGTACCGCTCGCCGGAGGCCTGGTCGTAGTACTCCAGCCGCACGCCCGAGTGCTGGCTGTGCGCGGCCAGGTCGTAGTCGGTGCGGTTGGCGATGCCCTCCAGTTCGCCCCACCCCCACGGGAACAGGAACTCGACGTCCGACGTGCCCGCCGAGTAGTGGGACAGCTCGTCCTGGGTGTGGGGCCGCAGCCGCAGCATGTCACGGGGGATGCCGAGGCTCACGTACCACTCGAGGCGCTCGTTGCACCAGTAGTCGAACCAGCGGGGAGCATCGGCGGGGGGCACGAAGTACTCGAGCTCCATCTGCTCGAACTCCCGGGTCCGGAACACGACGTTCCCGGGCGTGATCTCGTTGCGGAACGACTTGCCGATCTGGGCGATGCCGAACGGAGGCTTCTTTCGCGTGGTGGTCTGCACGTTGAGGAAGTTGACGAAGATCCCCTGCGCGGTTTCGGGGCGCAGGTACGCGACCGCCGCGTCCTCTTCCACGGGGCCGACGTAGGTCTTGAACATCAGGTTGAACTGGCGGGCCTCGGTGAAGCTGTCCTTCGCACCGCACTTCGGACACGCGCCCGACGCGGGGAGCTGGTCGGCTCGGAGCCGCTCCTGACAGTTGCGGCAGTCGACCAGCGGGTCGGTGAACGTGGCGACGTGGCCGCTCGCCTCCCACACCCGCGGCGACATGAGGATGGCCGAGTCGAGCGGCACGATGTCGTCGCGCAGTTGCACCATCGAGCGGAACCAGGCGTCCTTCACGTTGCGCTTCAGCAACGTGCCGAGAGGCCCGTAGTCCCACGTGGAGCGGAACCCGCCGTAGATCTCGCTGGACGGGAACACGAGACCGCGTCGCTTCGCCAGGTTGACGACGCGATCCATCACATCGGGGCGGGCCATGAGGGTCGATGCTACCTGGGAGGCCCCGCGTGCCCGGGTGCCACTACAGGAGTGCGGCGCTGCGCAGACGGCGTTCGAGCTGGAACTCGAGCGCGCTGACACCGAGGCGTTCGACGACGCCGATCACCTCGGTGGACGGTGGGTCGGCGAGCGCGCCACGCACGTCGCCGCCGACGATGCGGCCAAGAAACGCGAGCGCGGCGTCGTCGACGGCCCGCCCGCCCGCGAAGGGCGCGCATTCGTCGCACAGCACGCCGCCTTCGGACAGATCGAACGCGGCGAAGGGGCCTTCACCGCCGCAGTGCGCGCAGGTGTCGAGCATCGGGTGGAACCCCTCGAGGCTCAGCAGCTTCCAGAAGAACGCGGGCGTCACAACTGGTGACGGGGTGAGCGCAAGGGTGCGCAACGCACCGACGAGGAGCCGGTACAACGCAGGGTTGCGCTCCCGTTCGGGCGTGGCCTGATCCACGGCCTCGAGCATCGAGATCGCGTGCGTGAGGACGCCGTATCCCTCGCGCAGCGAGCGCAGCACGTCGAGGGTCTCGACCTGTGTGACGACGTCGAGCTCACGGCCTTCATAACACTGCAACGCGACGTGGCTCGTGGGCTCGAGGCGCGAACCGAACCGGCTCCCCGGCTTGCGCACACCCTTGGCCACGGCACGTACCTTGCCGTGGCCCTGCGTGAAGACCGTGACGATCCGGTCCGCCTCGCCGAGCTTGATCGTGCGCAACACGACACCCTGGTCGCGGTACAACGGCACGACACCAGTGTAGTTACAGGCCTGTCGGGTCGAAACCGCTCCGGCGTCCCGCCCGTCCGGGCACGCCTCCGCTCATTCTCCCGGCCTGTCGGGTCGAAACCGCTCCCGGCCTGTCGGGTCGAAACCGCAGCTCGAAGCCGCGTCATTGTTCGTCGACCCCGCCGAAGCGCCGATCCCGGTTCTGGTAGTCGCGGATCGCCTCGAAGAGGTGCTCGCGACGGAAGTCGGGCCACAGCACGTCCGTGAAGTGCAGCTCGGAGTAGGCAACCTCCCACAGCAGGAAGTTGGAGATCCGGTACTCCCCCGACGTGCGGACGAGCAGATCCGGATCGGGCATGTCGGGGGCGTACAGGTGCCGCGCGATGACGCGTTCGTCGACCTTCTCGGGATCGAGCTCGCCGGCGCGCGCGGCCCGAGCGATGGCCCGGACCGAGTCGACGAGCTCGGCCCGGCCGCCGTAGTTGAAGGCGAACGTCAGCGTCATGCGCCGGTTGCGCGCAGTGAGCTCCTCGGCATCGGTGATCTGGCGGCGGAGGCGGCCCGGTACCCGCCCACCGCGCCGGCCGATGAACCGCACGCGCACGCCCCGCTCGTGCAAGTCGTCACGGCGGCGCAGGAGCAGTCGCTCGTTGAACTGCATGAGGAAGCGCACCTCGTCGAGGGGCCGGCGCCAGTTCTCGGTCGAGAACGCGTACACCGTCATCCACCGCAGGCCGATCTCGAGCGCGCCCTCGACCGTGTCGAACAGGGCCTCCTCACCGGCCGCGTGACCTTCCGTGCGGCGAAGGCCCCGGCGCTTCGCCCAGCGCCCGTTGCCGTCCATCACGATCGCGACGTGACGCGGGATCCGGGTCTCGTCGAGGCCGTGCACGGGCGCTCACGCTAGCCGTGCCTTGGTAAGGTCCCGCCTCCATGCGCTGGACCGCGGTCGTGAACCCGACCGCCGGCCGGGGCCGGACGCGCCGCATGCTTCCGTCGCTTTCGAACGCGCTCACCGGCACCGACCTCGACGTCGACATTCACGTCGCGTGCGACGCGCACGACACGCGTGCCGCGGCATGCGACGCGTTCGCGGCCGGTCGTGGCGTCGTGGCCTGCGGGGGCGACGGCACCGTCAGCATGCTCGCCGGGGTAGCGGCCGAGACCGGTGGTCTCCTCGGCATCGTGCCCACGGGCGCCGGCAACGACTTCGCCCGGGCCCTCGGCATCCCGCGCCGGCGTCCGGCCGCGGCGGTGGATGTCCTGCGGGCCGGAAAGGAGATCCGCGTCGACCTCGGCAAGGCGAACGGCTGCTGGTTCACGTCGGTCGCCAACACCGGCTTCGACGCCGAGGTGAACCGGTGGGCCAACGGCGTCCGTCACCTCGGAGGCACGGCGCTGTACCTGGCCGGCACGGCGAGAACCCTCGCGGTGTTCCGTCCACGCCGCTTCCGGGTCGAGATCGACGACGAGCCGCCGCGCTCGGTCGACGCCTGGTTGCTCGCCGTCGGGAACACGCCGTTGTACGGCGGCGGGCTGCGCATCGTGCCCGATGCCCGCACCGACGACGGCATGCTCGACCTCTGCATCGTCGAGGCGGCTCCGGTCCGTACGTTCCTGGCGAACTTCCCGCGGGTGTTTCGCGGCACTCACGTGCGCCATCCCGCGGTCAGCACCACGCGCGGACGGCGGATCACCATCGAGTCGCTCGACCCCCGCCCGATGGACGCGTACGCCAGCGGCGAGCTCGTCGGGCCACTGCCCGCGCGTTTCGAAGCCGTGCCGGGCGCGCTGAGGGTGATGGCACCGGCCGTTACGGGACGGTGATGGTGCCTTCCATGCCCGCGGCGCGATGGCCGGGTAGGTCGCACCAGAAGGTGTACTTCCCCCGCTTCAGGTCGATCTTCGACTGCTGCGTGGAGCCCTCTCCGACCACGTCGAGGCGGAATCCGGGCACCTTGCTCCCGAACACGAGGGTGTGCTCACCCGACTGCGTGTTCGTGAGCTTGATGAGGTAGACCCCGGGTTGCGGCACCGTGAACGTCCTCGGCTTGAAGAACAGGTTGCCCGACTCCACCGAGATCGTGTCGAGCGCGGGGCCGGTCGGCTGCTTGTAGCTGCTGGCCCCGCCGCCGCCGCCACAGCCGGCAAGCACGAGGACGAAAACCACCACCGCGACGGCGCCGCCACGGACGTGCAGCCGGCTGCGAGACATCATGGTCATCCCGCTTTCGCGGTCGTCGACGGCGCCGCGCCCGGCCCGGGCGCCGGCGCCGCTCCGGCCGCGCCCACGGTGACGGTGGCCTCCATCCCGGCGGCCCGGTGGCCGGGAATCGTGCAGTAGATCGTGTAGGTCTTGCCCGCCACGAGGTCGACCTTGCCCTGCTTGGGCCCACCGGGCACCGCAAGCTGGAAGTACTTCAGCGACGGGTCGTCGAAGACGAGCGTGTGCGTGCCGCCACCGTCGATGTAGTTCACGTTGATGATCCCGGCCGGCACCGTGTACGCCTTCTTGTCGAACGACAGCGTGGGCTCGGCGGTCACGTCGAGGCTCCCGACCGCCGGGCCGGTGGGCCCCGCAGGCCCGGACGCCGCCTTGTGCTCGTCGGCGTGCCCCACGACGACGGACCCGGCCGCGAGCAACAGGCCGAGCGCTCCGGCTACGAGCATCACGAGCGACGACGTCCGCATGCGCGGCGCGGCGGACAGGATCGTCGCCCCCGCAAGGATCGTGACGGTTGCGAGCGCGGCGACGAGGATCGCGGGGTTGCCTTTGCCCGCGATCAGGACGCGGGAGAAGTTGAGGACGTAGAAGACGACGCCGAGCACGGCGACGATCGGGATCCACAGCGCACGGACCATGCGCGCCTTGATCTCGCGTCGCTCACGCTGGACCGGGTCTTCCCCTTGCGGCAGCTCGGCCGTCGCCATCAGTTCGTCAGCCCCATCTGTTGCAGCTCCTGCAGCTCACGGTCCACCGCGCGCCCGCGGCGTGGCGTGTAGCCGCCTTCCTCTTCCGCGAACCAGCGGAAGAACACGATCGTGATCACCATCCACAATATGAGGCCGCCGCCCAGCTTCATGATCAACCCGGCGACGCGCTGGTCGTCGAGCGTGCTCATGCCGAAGAGCTGAGGCACGTGCTCGTAGTAGTGGTACAGCGGTGCGCTGCCGAACGTGAGGAATGACGCCGGTACCGTCGGCACCACCGACTGCAGGAAGAGGTAGACCATCTGGATCGGTGGTGAGTAGCGCGGGATCTCGGGAATCGGGCTCAGGATCGGCAGCCACACGATGATCGCGGTCACGAGGATGATCGTGTGCGCGACGAAGTGCGCGAGCCCGTTGTGCAGCGTCAGGTCGACGACCGCCGGCCAGTGCGAGCCGACGAGCACGAGGTTGTAGAGCAGGATCGCGGGCAGGAAGCGGGCCAGCGTGCGCACGGTGCGAAACAGCCACTCGGGCTGGAGGAGCCAGCGCAGCAACCATGCCGGCGTGCCGAGCAGGAGCAGCGGCGCGGCAACGAGCGAGAAGGTCATGTGCTGCATCATGTGGATGCTGTAGTTGTGCTTCTCGGCGATGTCGTGCACCGGCCAGTCGGACACGATCCAGATCGCCAGGAGCCCGAGCGAGAACCACACCAACTGGGCGCGGCTCACGAGGCCGCCGGGTGGCGCGAGCCGGGGGCCGAGGCGCACCAGCGCGAGCCCGTACAGCGTCCCCAGGAGCGTGACCACGAGCCACACGTCGGGGTGAGGGCTCCAGGCGGGGAAGTGGGCGGCGCCGAGCATCGATCAGGCGTGCGAAGCCCAGAAGTGCAGGGTCGACAACACGACGAGGAACAACATGATCGCCGCGGCCGCCCCGACCGCGAAGAACCGCCGGTAGATCGGCCGATCGGTGCGCAGGTGCATGTACCAGGCCGCGACCAGCACGAACTTCGCGACCATCATCACGAGCAACAACAGGATGATCAGACCGTTCGGGATGTCGCCCTCGAGGTACGACACGGTGACCTCGAGGGCGGTGAGCACCACGAGCACCACGCCGATCATCACGTACTGGAACGGCGTGGGGTGCGGGCGAACCTCGCCCGGCAGCAGCGGAACCTGCTCGGGCGGGATGTCGGACAGGGCCTCGGGCTCGGCACCTTGCGGAAGTTCGAGGCCGCCCGGCACCACCTCGGCCTCGCCCGCTGCCGTCGTCTCGGTCTCGCTCACGAGCGGGGTCTCCTACTTCGGAACCAGGTAGATGACCGTGAAGATCACGATCCAGATGACGTCGACGAAGTGCCAGTACAGGCCGGCGATCTCGACCTTCTCGCTGTCGCCGGCGGCCAGGCGGCCCTGGGTCGACAGACCGAACAGCGACAGCAGCCAGATGATCCCGGCGGTGACGTGCGCGCCGTGGAGTCCGGTCAGGACGAAGAACGTCGACCCGAAGATGCTCGAGTGCAGCGACAAGTGGTGCTCACGGTAGAAGTTCGTGAACTCGTAGACCTGCCCCCCGATGAACGTGAGGCCGAAGAGCGCGGTCGCAAGGAGCCAGATCCGGAACCGGCGGTGGTCACCCCGCTGGATGGCGGCGAGCGACAGCACCATCGTGAGACTGCTCATCAGCAGGATGAACGACGTCGTCGACGTGAAGGGGATGTCGTACACCTGCGACGGCGTGACCCCGCTGGTGCTCCGGCCCTTGTAGAGCAGGTACGCGGAGATGAACGACCCGAACAGCAGGAACTCCGACGACAGGAAGATCCACATCCCCAACTTGGCGTTGGTGACCCCTGTCGCGGTGCCGTGTTCGTCGTAGGCATCGTGCGGGGGCGCGAGCGCGGTCTGCTGCATCGTCTACTCCGTTGCCGGTTCCTGCGCCCAGCCGAAGAGGCCGAACAGGATGAGCACCAGACCGAACGGCACGAACCACACGTTCTGGAACACCGCGGCGTAGCCCATCAAGGGGATGCCGAGGCACATCACGAACGGCCAGTACGACGGGTCGGGCATGTGGACGCCGTGCCCCTGCGCGTGCTCGGCGGCAGGCTCGAGCGGGCCCGAAGGCGCCGTGGCGACCGTCGTGCCGGCCGCGTCGGCGCTCTCCGCCGGGACCGGGTCGTCGTCGGCACCGCCGCGCGGCAACCGCACCAGACGGCCCTCGTCGTCTTCGGTGTACTTGTGGTGCCACCAGTCGTCACGACCGTGCACGACCGGGATCTCCGCGAAGTTGTACTCGGGCGGCGGTGACGACGTGGACCACTCGAGCGTGCGCGCGTCCCAGGGGTCGTCACCCGCAGGCACGCCGTGCTTGCGGCTCACCCAGAGGTTCACGATCAGCATGAGCACGCCGAGGGCGATGATGAACGCCCCTACCGACTCGATCTGGTTGTAGATGTCCCAACCCATGTTCTTCGGATACGTGTACGTGCGCCGCGGCATGCCTTGCAGGCCGACGAGGTGCATCGGGAAGAACGTGAGGTTGAAGCCGACGAGCACGGTCCAGAACGTGAGCTTGCCGAGCTTCTCGTTCATGTAACGGCCGTACAGCTTCGGGAACCAGTAGAACATGCCGCCGAACAGCGCGAACACGAGACCACCGAACAGTACGTAGTGGAAGTGCGCGATCACGAAGTACGTGTCGTGCTGCTGCGTGTCGGACGGGACCACGGCGTGGAGCACACCGGACAGGCCGCCGATGGTGAACATCGCGATGAAGCCGAGCGCGAACAGCATCGCGGTGGTGAGCCTCACCGACCCACCCCATATGGTGCCGAGCCAGTTGAAGATCTTCACGCCCGTCGGGATCGCGATGAGCATGGTCGAGATGCCGAACGCGGAAATCGCCACCGGTCCGAGGCCGGTCGTGAACATGTGGTGTGCCCACACGCCCCACCCCAGGAACCCGATCGCGATGCCGGAGAACACGACGACCGCGTAGCCGAACAGCGGCTTGCGCGAGAAGACGGGCAGGATCTCGGACACCACACCCATGCCCGGGAGGATGAGGATGTAGACCTCGGGATGGCCGAACAGCCAGAACAGGTGCTGGTAAAGGAGTGGGTCTCCGCCGGCGGAGGCGTTGAAGAAGTTCGTGCCGAAGTTGCGGTCGAAGAAGACCATGGTCAGCGCGGCGGTGACGAGCGGCATCGCGAACGCGGTGAGGAACGCGGTCACGAGCATCATCCAGACGAACACCGGCATCCGCAGCAGCGTCATGCCCGGTGCCCGCATGTTGAGCACCGTGACGATGAAGTTGACCGCGGATGTGACCGACCCGATGCCGAGCATCACGATGCCGACGGCCCAGAAGTCGGGACCGTGACCGGGCAGGTACCCAGCCGACATCGGCGCACTGGTGAGCGGCGTGTACCCGAACCAACCACCGTTCGGCGCGCCACCGAGCAGGAAGCTCGAGTAGATGAAGATCCCGCCGAAGAGGAACACCCAGTAGCCGAAGCAGTTGAGCCGCGGGAACGCGACGTCGCGTGCCCCGATCATGAGCGGCACGAGGTAGTTGCCGAACGCGACCGCGAGCGGCATGCCCATCAGGAAGACCATGGTCGTGCCGTGCATCGTGAACATGGTGTTGTACTGGTTCGCGGTGAGCACGGTGCCGTTCGGCTGCGCGAGCTGCGCGCGGATCAGCAGCGCCTCGATGCCGCCGAGGCACAGGAAGACCAGCGCGGTGACGGCGTACATGATGCCGATCTTCTTGTGGTCGACCGTGGTCAACCAGCTCCAGAACCCGGTGGTGGCCTTCGGGCGGCGGAAGATGTCGATCCGCCGGACGGGGACGGTGGTCACCGCATCGGAAACGGTCGTCATCGACGGGCTCCCTGGTGGTTCGGGACGGAGACAGTCCGGTCGTGCATCACATCCACTACTTGTGCGCGAGGAGGTAGTCGGCGATCGTCTCGGCGTCCTGCTTCGACATTGGCTGCCTGCCGGCAGGCAGGTGCTTGGTGAAGGAGGGCATACCGACGCACGTCGCCGGCGGAGGCTCGAGACACTTCTGCGATTCCATCGGGACGAGCGACGGCGCGTCCATGACCCACTTCACGAGGTTGTCGCGGGTGAGCGGGTAGTCGCCGCTCGCGAACACCTCGCGGCTCGCGAGGTGCGTGAGGTTGGGGCCGTAACTCGGCTTCTTCGAATCGTCGAAGATGTGGCAGTTCGTGCACTGGTACCGGTTCGCGATGAGCGACGCCGCGCCCGGTGCGGCCTTGCCGTCGACCAGGAACGGCTGAGCCGGGCCGGCCTGTTGTGAACGCACCCAGTCGGCGTACTCGGCGACCGTGACGACCTTGACCCGCATGCGCATGCGCGCGTGCGCGAGACCGCAGTACTGCGCGCACTGACCGAGGAACGTGCCCGTCTTGTCGGCCTTGAAGTTGAGGTGCGACGTGCGGCCGGGCACGGCGTCCTGTTTTCCGGCGAGCTCGGGAATCCAGAAGCTGTGGATCACGCTGCACGCGGTGTAGCCGCTCTGGCCGAGCGTGGGATCGCACGCCCGCAGGGTGAGCCGAACCTGCGTGTCGACGGGCACGACGAACTCGTCCGCGGTGACGATCTTCTCCTGCGGGTACTCGAACTGCCACCACCACTGCTTGCCCACGACGTTGATGTTCACGACGTTGCCGGTGGGCTTGCGGGCGAGGTCGAAGATGGTGCTCACCGTCGGCACCGCGATGACCGCGAGGATCAGCGCGGGAATCACCGTCCAGGTGATCTCGAGCGGGGTGTTGCCGTGGACCTGCTTCACGTTCGTGGGGTGCCCCGGACGCTCGCGGAACTTGAACACCGCGACGAGCAGGAGCCCCACGACGAAGACGAGGACGCCGACGGCGATGAACGCGACCGGCGTGAAGAGGTTGTTGATCTTGTGCGCTGCGGTGCCGTTCGGCTTGAAGACGTTCTGACCGTTCTCCCTGCCGCCGCCACAGGCGCCGAGGACGATGACGGCAGCGGCGAGCAGCGTCAGCGTCGCCCGCCAGCCCGGACGCGTCGAACGATCCTTCATGTCCCCTTCTCGATCGATGGTCCTCCGGACGGTCACGGCGGCGTGCCGGCCGGGCCGATCCGCGAGGACTCTATAGCGAGCGGATTCTCGCACTACAACTCATGTCTTGCGGTGATTCGACGGTTTCCACGGCCGCCGCCCTCCTCGACCGTCGAGTCAGCCGAGCGCGCGCTGCGCGTTCGAGACGCATGCGCGTTTGTGACGTTTCATCACGTCAGCTCCTGTCACAACCCCAGGCGCTCCAGTGCCTGCGGGCGACGCTGCCAGTCGCGGTCGACGCGCACGACCGTGTCGAGGTACACCCGGGTGCCCAGCAACGCCTCGAGCTCCCGGCGGGCCTCCGTGCCGGCCTGCTTGAGCACGGCACCGCGGCGGCCGATCACGATCCCTTTCTGCGAGTCGCGCTCGACCCGGATCACGACCCGGAATGCGAGCAGGTCGTCACGGCGCTCCTCCTGCTCGATCGGCTCGGCCGTCACCGCGATCGAATGCGGAAGCTCGTCGCGAGCGACCGCGAGCAGCTTCTCCCGTACGAGCTCCGCGACGAGGAACGTCTCCGGCTGATCGGTGACGACGTCGTCCGGGTAGTAGTGCGGGCCCTCCGGAAGGCGTTGCTCCAGCTGGTCGACGAGCACGTCGAGACCGTCACCGGTTGCCGCCGACACCGGGACGAACGCCGCGAAGTCGCCGAGCTCCGACGCCTCGGCGAGCCGGCGCGCGACGTCGGCCTTCGAGGCGGCGTCGACCTTGTTGACCACGAGCACCGTCGGCGACCCGGCCTCCGCCACGCGCGCCGCGACGAACCGGTCGCCGGGGCCCACCGGCGCCGAAGCGTCGACGAGGAAACACACGACGTCGACCTCGCGCAGCGTGGTGAGCGATCGCTCGTTCGACCGCTCACCGAGCAGCGTGCGCGGCTTGTGCACACCCGGTGTGTCGAGGAACACGATCTGACTCGTGCTCGTCGTGCGGACGCCGCGGACCTCGGTCCGCGTCGTCTGCGGCCGGTCGGACACGATCGACACCTTCGAGCCGACGAGACGGTTGACCAAGGTCGACTTGCCGACGTTGGGCCGGCCGACCACGGACACGAATCCGCTCCGAAACGGCGCGTCGTGAGGCCCCTCGTCACTCGGCGGCGGAGGGCCCGACGAAGTGGTCACGACGGTGGCGCGTTGCTCGAAGCCGGCGGTTCCACCGTCACGCCCTCGACCTCTTCGTCGTCCTTGCGCCGGACGTACACCGACACGATGCGGTGCCCCTGCACACGCTCGGCCCGGAACTCGAGGCCTTGGAAGCACACCGTCTCACCCTCCTCCGGCACGTGCCCGAGGAGGTTGAACAGCAGACCTCCGACCGTGTCCCATTCGTCGCTCGGAAGCTCGACGTCGAGCTCCTCGTTCACGTCGTCGATCGGTGTACGACCGGGGACGCGCAGCTCGCCGTCGGCCAGGCGTTCGAGTTGCGGCTCCTGGCGGTCGTACTCGTCGGCGATCTCGCCGACGATCTCCTCGAGCAGGTCCTCCATCGTGACGAGCCCGGCCGTGCCGCCGTACTCGTCGACGACGATGGCCATGTGGAACTGCTTCTGCTGCATCTCGCGCAGCAGCTCCGCCACGCGCTTTTGCTCGGGCACGAACACCGCGGGCCGCACCGCGACCCGGACGGGGTCGGAGCCGCGACCGGCGCGGTCGAGGCTCACCAGATCCTTGAGGTACACGAGGCCGATGATGTTGTCGGTGCTGTCCTCGTACGCCGGCAGTCGTGAGAAGCCGCGGTCGATCGCCATCTGGATCGCGGACGCGACGGTGTCGTCGGCTTCGACCGCGACCATGTCAGGACGCGGCGTCATCACCTCGCGCACGAGCGTGTCGCCGAACTCGAAGATCGAATGGATCAAGCGTCGTTCCTGGCTCTCGATCGCCTGCTCCTCGGCGGCGACGTCGGCCATGGTGCGGATCTCCTCCTCCGTGACGAACGGGCCCTGACGTAGGCCGCGTCCGGGAAGGACGACGTTCGCGAGCCCGATCAACCCGCGCGAGAGAAGGCGCAGCGGCGGAAACGTGGACAGGAAGTGCAGCAGCGGCGTGACGCGCAGGGCCGCACGCTCGGTGTGCTGGATCGCGTACGTCTTGGGTGCGACCTCGGCGAACACGAAGAACACCGCGACTTCCACGACGGTACCGACCACGACACCGATCGGACCGAGGAGGCGCTCCATCAGCACACCGACGAGCGTGGCGGATCCGAGTTGTGCCGCGAGCAGCACGAGCAGGACCGAGTTGAGCGTGGTGACGGGCGAGTCGAGCAGTTCGACGAGCCGGCGGGCCCGCTTGTTGCCCTCGTCCGCGAGCGCCAGCATGCGGATGCGGTTCGCCCGGGTGAACGCCGTCTCCGCGAGCGCCAACAACCCGGACACCAGGAACAGGACGAGGATGACCGCGAGGATGATCCAGTCGGTCGCCCTCACGACGCACCACCGCGCTCATCGTGTGGGGGGAATCGCACGCCGTCAGCCCTCCTGCTCCAGACGGCGGAAACGCTCGAGCAACTCGCGTTCGCGACGCTGCATCGCCTCGGTCTCCTGCTCTTCGGCGTGGTCGTAGCTCAGCAGGTGCAGCACCCCGTGCACCACCAAGAGCGCGAGCTCGTCGTCGAGTGATCGGTGCCGCAGCTCCGCTTCCCGCCGCGCGTACGACGGACACACGACGACGTCGCCGATCATCGCCGGCGGCTCGCCGGCCTCGCTCGGCGAGCCCGGCCCTCGGCCGCCCTGGTCGGGTTGGCGGCCGGCCGGCACGATGTCGTCGTCCATCGGGAACGCGAGCACGTCGGTGGGGCCCGTGCTGCCCAGGAAGCGTTCGTTCAGATCGGCGATCGCCTGCTCGTCGACGAAGATCAGTGACAGCTCCGCGCCGCCGGGTACCTGCTCCTCGTCCAGCACCATGCGCGCGAGCCGGACCCAACGCATGACGTCGACCGGAACGTCGCGCTGCTCGTCGGCCGCGAACACGTCGAGGCTCATGGCTCCCTCCGCTCCGACTCCAGAGGGCTTCGCCGAGCAGAGCCTCGCTCCGTCCGCACGGTACTCATGTCACGGTTTCTTTTCGCGCCGCTCGTAGGCGTCGACGATGTCCTGCACGATGCGGTGCCGTACGACGTCGCGCGATCCGAGATGCACGAACTTCAGATCGGGGATGCCGTCGAGCACGTTCTCCAGCGCGGGCAGGCCCGAACGGCCGCGGCCCTCGGGAAGGTCGATCTGGGTGACGTCGCCGGTGACGACGATCTTCGACCCGAACCCGAGCCGCGTCAGGAACATCTTCATCTGCTCGGGGGTCGTGTTCTGCGCCTCGTCGAGGATGATGAACGAGTCGTTGAGCGTGCGGCCACGCATGTACGCGAGTGGCGCGACCTCGATCACGCCCCGTTCCATCAGCCGGGTGACCGCTTCGGGCTCGAGCATGTCGTAGAGCGCGTCGTAGAGCGGGCGCAGGTACGGATCGACTTTCGCGAGCACGTCACCGGGCAGGAAACCGAGCCGCTCCCCCGCCTCGACCGCCGGACGGGTGAGGATGATCCGGTTCACCTCTTTGGCCTGCAGCGCCTGCACGGCGAGCGCGACGGCCAAGTAGCTCTTGCCCGTGCCGGCCGGGCCGATCGCGAACGTGACCGTGTTCTCGCGGACCGTGTCGACGAACCGCTTCTGGCCCGCGGTCTTGGGCCGTACCGACTTGCGCCCGCGCAGCACCTCCGTGGACAGCACTTCGCTCGGTCGCTGATCGGCCTTGAGCATCTCGATGGAGCGGCCGACGCCCTCACGGTCGAGATGGTGACCCTGCTCGAGGAGCATCACCATCTCCTCGAAGAGCTCGGCGACGCGTTCGGCTTCGTCCGCGTCTCCCGTCACCGTGATCTCGTTGCCGCGCACGTGGATGGAGACCGGGAACGCGCGCTCGACCATGCGCAGGAGCTCGTCCCGTTGCCCGAGAAGCCCGACCATCAAGTGGTTGCCCGGGACGAGGATCTTGACCTGGGTGGAGGACACGTCGATCGAAAGCGTAGCGGCCGTCGGGTCGCGATCGAAGCGTGTTGGTCAGCCGGGCGGCCAGCCCATTGGGCGCCGACCGAGCACATGAAGGTGCAGGTGGGGCACGCTCATTCCGGCGTTCGGGCCGACGTTGGCGACGACGCGGTACCCGGTTGCCGCGATGCCCTCCTGCTCGGCGACGCGTTGCGTCGCGGCCACGAGGTCACCGGTGAGCGGATCGTCGGCCGGGAGCGCATGGAGATGATCGACGTGACGGCGTGGCACGACGAGCACGTGCACCGGCGCTTGCGGGTTCACGTCGCGGAACGCGACGACGGTGTCCGTCTCGAGCACGCGATCGGACGGCACGTCGCCGGCCGCGATAGCGCAGAACAGGCAGCCGGGCATCGACGATGTGTGCGGTTCCCGGTGGCGTCGGTCAGGCGCGTGCCCGCAGGCCGAGTTGCTCGAGTCGTACGCCGAGCTCCTCCGGACGGCGACCGAGCACCGCAGCGAGCACGCGAAGGTCGTCGCTGCGGATCGTCAGCAGCCGGCCGTTGAAGTCCTGGCGTTGCAGCTGGATCGTGGCCGCGTACCGGGAGAGCACCTGGGCGTCGGGATCGTCCAGCGCGTGGAGTGCCACGAGGTCGATCGTGAACCCGTTGTCGATCGACGTGGAGGCACCCTCAGTGAGGTTGATCTCCATCTCGGCGAGCTCCCGGGGGAGCAACTGGTCGCCCGGAACCTCGTAGATCTCGGCCAGTCGCAAGAGTCGGGGCACCGAGATCGCGCGCTCCCCGCGTTCATAGGCACCCAGCACGGACGCCTTGAACTCTTGCTGCGACCGGGCCTCCACATCGTGCAGTGACAGGCCCTTCTGGCGTCTGATTGCCCGAAGGCGTTCCCCGACGCGAGTTCCACTCATTCTCGAAACCGCCCCCGTGCCCGGACCCGCCCGACCGGCACATTATCAGCGCGTGCACCAAAATTGGGTGTTCTCGCGCTCGGCGCGCGAGAACGGCTATTGCTCGCGCGAAAACATACCCGTTCGGCGACGGGAAGTGAACCCTCCCGAAACGGCTGTCGCCGCGGTACCCGCTCTGAGCAGGTACGGGCCGACCGCCACCTTCGGCGCGCCGGCGAGGCGTTCGCGCTCCGCGTCGTCAAAACCGCCTTCGGGACCGACCGCGAGCAACCACTCACCGTCATCGGGGGGCGGCACCTCCCCGATGCCCTGCCCGTCACGCTCGGCGACCACGAGGCCGGGATGTCCGAGCAGCGGCCCGAGGGAGGTCTCGACGCGGACCTCCGGGAGACGGCTGCGCCGGCACTGCATCGCGGCTTCGCGGGCGACCCGCTCGAGGCGATCCCGAGCCGCGGCGCTGCGGCTGCCGTCCCACCGGACGACCGAGCGCGCCATCGTGACGGCCACGATGCGGTCCACTCCGAGCTGGGTGAGCTGGCTCGTGACGACTTCGGGTGTGTCGCCCTTCGTGACGCCGAACGCGACCGCGAGCCCGGGTGCGAGAACGGGCTCGGCCCGCACGTCGCCGGTCGCCTCGAGCTGCAGCTCCCCGCTGCCGGCCGTCGCGACCCGATACGGCCGCCAGAGACCGGTCCCGTCGCCGGCGGTCACGGCCTCACCCACGCGCAGGCGGCGCACCCGCTGGAGGTGGTGGCCGTCGCGACCGCCGACGTGGCAGTGGTCCGAAAGCTCCTCGAGCAGCACGTGCGCCACCGCGGGATACGCCGCCGCGAAGCCGGCCGGCGGCTCCACCGCTACTGGAACGCGGAGCGGATTCGGGAGAACAGCCCGGGCTCGGGCGCCGAGACCTCCTCACCCCGCAGCTCGGCGAACTGGCGCAACAGCTCGGCCTCCTCGGGTGCGAGGCGTTCGGGCGTCTCCACCCGGATCTCGACGACGAGGTCGCCACGACGGCCGTGTGTCGAGGGCATGCCCTTGCCCTTCAGCCTGAAGACCCGGCCGGATTGCGTCCCTGCGGGCACCACGAGGAGCTCTTCCCCATCGAGTGTGTCGACGGGCATCTCCGCACCGAGGGCGGCCTGGGTCATGGCGACCCTGCGGATATGGAGCAGATCGTCACCCTGGCGCTCGAATCGGGGATCCGGGGTCACCGCGACCGCGACGTAGAGGTCGCCCGGGATACCACCACGCGGTGCGGCCGGGCCCTGGCCGCGCAGGAGGAGACGTTGACCGTGATGGATCCCCGCGGGGATCTCGACGTCGATGTCACGGGTCTCGCCGATCCGGCCGTCGCCCCGACAGTCACGGCACGGCGACGGGATGTACTGCCCGGTGGCCCCACACGCCGGGCACGGGCTCGCGGTGACGACCTGACCGAGCAGGGATCGACGGACCTGGCGCACCTCGCCGGCGCCGCCGCACGTATCGCACCGGGCCGGATGCGTCCCCGGCTCGCACGCCGAGCCTTCGCAGCGGGGACAGGTGACCGGCATGCGGACCTGGACCGAGCGGGTGGCGCCGAACGCGGCCTCGACGAGCGTGAGCTCGACGCGCGTCTCGAGGTCGGGCCCGCGGACGGGCCCCGCGGGGCCGCGGCGTGAGCCGAAGAGGTCGCCGCCGAAGAACGCGTCGAACAGGTCGTTCAGGCCGAACCCCTCGGCCCCCATGCCGGCTCCGGCGGGCTGGCCCTCGCCGAACATGTCGTAGCGGCGCCGGCGCTCAGGGTCGCGCAGCGTCTCGTATGCGACGCTGATCTCCTTGAACCGGGCTTCGGCCTCGGTGTCACCGGGGTTGGCGTCGGGGTGGTACTTGCGGGCCAGGGCGCGATACGCCCGCTTGATCTCGTCGTCGGTGGCGGCGCGGGAGACGCCGAGCAGCTCGTAGTAGTCGGGCATCGTCTGAGCTACGTCCCCGTCATCCTGAGAGCAGGCGACCGAGTTGGTTCGACACCGCCGCAACCGCCGCGAGCGCCTGCTGGTAATCCATTCGCGTCGGGCCGAGCACCGCGACGGTACCCGCGACGTCGCCCTCGATCGTGTACGGCGCCAGAACCAGGGAACACTCCCGCAACTCGGCCCGCTGGTTCTCCGCGCCGATGCGCACCGTGACGCCGTGGTCGAGGAGGTTGCGCACGAGCGAGACGACCACGACCTGGTGCTCGAGCAGTTCGAGGAGCCGGGACGCGCTCGCCTCGGTCGAGAACGCCCTCCCCTCGGCCGCGAGCCGGCTGGCGCCGCCGACGTAGACGGGCTCGGACGCGTCGGCGGCACGGGCCGAGAGCGCGCCGCACACGAGCGTTGCAACCGCGTCGACGTGAGGATCGCCCGTCGGCGGGGGCGCCGCGACCGCGGCGAGGCGCTCGCCCTGCAAGGTCTCGGTCAGCAGGCGACCGAGCTGTGCCAGCTGAACGTCGTCGATCTCGTGGTCGCGCTCGAGGCTCACGACCTCCTTCTCGACGGTGCCGTTGGACATGACCGCGACGGCGACGAGGAGGTTCGGCTGCAGCGACACGAGCTGGATGCTTCGGACCCGCGCGGCATCGGGCTGCGGTCCGACGACGACGGCCGCGTGGTCGGTGATGCGGGCGAGGAACTGGCTCGTCTCGTTGAGCAGGTCCTCGAGTGCCCGGTGGGCGCGCGTGAAGAAGTCGGACACGGCCCGGCGCTGGCCGAGTGGAAGGTTCGGGTTGGTGAAGTGGTCGACGAAGAACCGGTATCCGAGATCCGTGGGAATCCGCCCGGCGGAGGTATGCGGCTGCACGAGGTAGCCCTCGCGCTCGAGCACCGTCATGTCGTTGCGCACGGTCGCGCTCGACACACCGAGGTCGCGGGAGCGGGCGATCGTCGCCGAGCCGACGGGCTCCGCCGTCTCGACGTACTCCTCCACGATCGCCCGAAGGATGGATGCTTTCCGTTCGTCGAGGTGTTCTCGCTCGCTCATGCTGCTCACCTGGCCGGTTAGCACTCGATTCTACCGAGTGCCAGCGGGACCTACACCGGCCATGAGACGTACGGTGACCTCGGACGCGAGCAGCCGGCCGCGAAGGGTGAGCCGCCAGCGCCCCTCCTCGCGTTCCAGCAGGCCTGCTTCCGACAACGGGATTGCGACCGGCTCGGCGGCCTCCGGGAGCGCCACGCCCGCCCGGGTCCGCAGGCCGAGCGAGATCTCCTCCTCGGCCCGGACACGCTCGTCGATGTTCTCGCCCCCGGCTTCGGGCGGCCTCCCCGCGAGCACGCGCTCGACGTAGCGCTCCGGCGTGCGCACGTTCCACCATCGCCGGGCGCCGGTATGACCATGTCCTGCGCAGCCGATGGCGACGTACTCCCCACCCGTCCAGTACAGCTGGTTGTGACGGCACTCTTCGCCCGGCCGGGCCCAGTTGGAGATCTCGTACCAGGAGAACCCCGCGCGCCCGAGCATGTCGTCGGCGATCGCGTACTTGTCGGCCTGGTCGTCATCGTCGGGAGCGGGACGCTTGCCGTCGGCGACCATCCGGCCGAGTGGTGTGCCGGGCTCGACCGTCAGCGCATACGCGCTCACGTGGTCTGGCTGCAACGCGAGCGCATCGTGCAGCGTGGCGCGCCAGTCGTCGAGCGACTCGCCGGGCGTGCCGTAGATCAGGTCGAGGTTGAGCCGCCGGAACCCGCAGCGCCGCGCGGCCGCGACCGCGAGCGCAACGTTGTCGCGATCGTGGGTGCGACCCAACGCACGCAGAACATGGGGTCGCATCGACTGCACACCGAAGGACAAGCGGTTGACGCCGCCGGCCGCGTAGCCGCCGAGCTTCGCGTCGTCGACGGAATCGGGATTGCACTCGACGGTGATCTCGACCCCGGGCTCGACCGGGATCTCGCGCAGGATCGACGACAGCTGCTCGGGAGTCAGCAGCGACGGTGTGCCTCCGCCGAAGAAGACGCTCGAAGCGGGGCGAAGCTCGCCGGACGCGACGCGCCGCCGCACGTCGACGACACTCGCGTCGACGTAGCGCTGCACGAGATGGGCGCGGTCGGTCCACGTCGCGAAGTCGCAGTAGTCGCAGCGCACCGTGCAGAACGGCACGTGTACGTAGACGCCGAAGGGCACGCAGCCATGTTCGCGCCGGCCGCAGGCGGACCGCGCTCGGCGCTCGGCGCTTCGCGCTCGGCTCAGGCGAGCTTGCCCAGGGCGACCGGCTGGTTCGCGCTCGTGACCACGCCGGGGTCCTGCTCGTCGGTGACGGCGAATCCGAGCACGTTGCCCTGGTAACGGAAGGCGGCGAGGCGTGGCTCGGGCCCCAGCACACCCGCCGACACCGCGGTCGGGGCCCCCGGGTCACCCACGAGCGCCCAGAGCTGGTAGGTGCGGCCCTTCTGCAGCGCGCCCAGACGGTCGCCGGTGAAGTAGCCGGTGCCGTCGGGAAGCACCGTGACATGTGCGCGGGTCGACCCGTTCGACGCAGCGAGCGCGACGGTACGGGCGCGCGCGTCGCCGCGCGCCGCGTCGTATGCACGCTGCAGAGTGGACCGGCCGATGGCGCGGTTGAGGTCGTTGATCTTGTGGTCCTGTTGGGCGACCTTCACCCCGAGCAGGATCGCGGCGACGGCCGCGATCGCCGCCACCGCGGCCGCGACCCGGAACGATCGCGACCGACGACGACGGCGGGCCTCCTCGATCGATGTGGGTGCCGGCCCGGCAGGAGAAACCGGCGCGAGCGCGGGGAGGTCGCCGTGGATGGCGCCCGCGATGCGGTCCCATACCCCGACGGGTGCGTCACCGCCTGCGTTGGCCATCAGCGCGGCGAGCTCGCGGAACTGCGCGACCTCGGCGCGGCCGTCCGGGTCGGTCGACAGGAACCGCTCGACCTGGACCCGTTCGTCGTCGTCGACGGCGTCGAGCGCGTACGCGCCGAGGAGCTCGCGAAGTTCCTGCGGGTTCAACTCGACCATGGCCCACCGATTCCGGCGTCGACGAGCGAGTTGCGCAGACGACCCAGGCCCGAGCGGATCCGGCTCTTGACCGTACCCTCCGGCTCGTCGAGCAGTCGGGCGACCTCGCGGTAGGTGTGTCCCCCGAAGTACGCGAGCGCGATCGCGGCCCGTTCTCCGTCGGACAGGTCGTTGAGCGCGTCACGAACGTGGTCGGCCACGGTCAAATCCCAGACCTCGCGCTCGACGTCGTAGCCCGACTCGGCCGTCAACCGGGCGTCGCGCTCCTCGCGATTGCGACGTGACGTCTCCGACCGGATGAGATCCACGCTGCGACCGTGCGCGTTCGCGAGAAGGAACGAGCGCAGTGAGCCGCGCTCGGCATCGAAGCGATCGGGCTCCTTCCAAAGGCGCAGGAACACTTCCTGCACCACCTCCTCGGCCAGCGCTCGTTCCCCGGTGAGACGCTGCGCGAGCGTGAACACCGCGGCGCCGTGGCGGCGGTACGCCTCGGCGAGCGCCTCCTCGTGGAAGCGCGCGATCCCGAGGACAAGCCGGGCGTCGCTCGCGTCGCGAATGTCGGCATTCCCCACCTCCGAACATTCGGAGCCGCCGCCGGCGGCGGATGAGAACGTCCCGTGCGGACGAAGCGGAGCTTCGCCGGGCGAAGCCCACACGAGCCGGAGCGGAAGGAGCCATGAACAACGTGCGGACGAAGCGGAGCTCCGCCGGGCGAAGCCCCCACGAGCCGGAGCGGAGGGAGCCATGAACAACGTGCGGATGACTACCCTCGCCGGCGATGCCGACGAGCACGCTGCCGCCCGAGGCAGAGACGTACCGCCAGGAGGTACGCGCCTTCCTCGACGAGCACGCGCCCGGAGGTCGCTACCCGCCCGACTTCGGCCGCCGGCTCGCGCGGGCCGGCATGGTCGCACCCCACTGGCCCCGACCGTGGGGTCTCGATGCCTCACCGCTGCAGCAGCTCGCGATCGACGAGGTGCTGCGCGAACGGCGAGCGCCACGGCCCGTCAACCCGATCGGCATCGGCTGGGCGGGCCCGACGTTGCTCGTCGCCGGTACCGACGAGCAGCACCGGCGGTTCCTGCCGGGCATGCTCGACGGCTCGGAGATCTGGTGCCAGTTGTTCAGCGAGCCGGGCGCGGGCAGCGATCTTGCGTCGCTCACGACCCGAGCCGAGCGTGACGGCGCCGAGTGGGTCGTGACGGGCCAGAAGATCTGGACGACCGGTGCGCACGTCGCCCGCTACGGCATCCTGCTCGCACGCACGGACCCGGACGCCGAAGCACATCACGGCATCTCGTACTTCGTGCTCGACATGCAGTCACGGGGCATCACGATCCGACCCATTCGACAAATGGACGGGTCGGCCGATTTCAACGAGGTGTTCCTCGACGGTGTGCGGATCCCCGCATCGTGTCTCGTCGGTGACGAGCACGACGGATGGCGCCTCGCGCGCGTCACGCTCGGGAACGAACGGGTCTCGTTGTCGGGTGAGGGCGCGTTGTGGGGCATGGGGCCGACCGCGAACGACCTCGTCGAGATCGTTCGGCAGCACGGCGGCACGACCGACCCCGTGCTCAGGCAGCGCATCGCGGCGCTCTACGCCGAGGCGGCCGTGCTCGTGTTGATCCGCATGCGGACGCTCGCAGCGCGTCTGCGCGGGCTCGAACCGGGCCCCGAAGCGTCAGTGCGAAAGGCGCTCGCGGACGAGCACGGCCAGCGCGTCATGGCGCTCGCCGTCGAGCTCGCCGGGCCGTACGGAATGCTCGCGGATCGGGGACCGTTCGGAAGTGCGACGACGACGTGGGCCCAGGGTTACCTCTTCTCGCCCGCGTTGACGATCGGCGGCGGGACCGCGGAGGTTCAGCGCAACATCATCGCCGAGCGCGTGCTCGCCCTCCCACGCGACGCCTGAATCGCCGGCTGCATCACCGTCGGTACGTCACGCAGTGGCGCGGCGCAACGCGGCGATCATCGCTTCGAAAAGCTCCTCATAGCGGGAGCCGCTGCCGGCTGCGCCGAAACCCAGGCCGTCCTCGAGCGTGACCGCCACGCGCGTCGCACCGCCGTCAGGCGTGACCGACACGAGCACCCGTAGCGGCAGCCACCGCTTCGGCACCAGCGACACGTCAAGCCGCGCGAAGACCGACGAGCCCGAGCGGGCTTCGATCCTGCCGCCACCGCTGTCGACGACCTTCGCACGTTGGCGGCGCAACGCGTTCACGACGCGCGAGCGCACGTCGGATGTGCCCGCCTCCACCGACCATTGCTCGCTGCGCGAGAAGGCCGGCATCAGGCGCCCGTCATTCCTCGAGACGCAAGGCGGCGACGAACGCCTCTTGTGGAACCTCGACGCGGCCGATCTGCTTCATGCGCCGCTTGCCTTCCTTCTGGCGCTCCAACAGTTTCCGCTTGCGGGTGATGTCGCCGCCGTAGCACTTTGCCAGCACGTCCTTGCGGCGGGCCTTCACCGTTTCCCTCGCGATGATGCGGCCCCCGATCGCGGCCTGGATGGGGACGTCGAAGAGCTGGCGCGGGATGAGCTCGCGCAACTTCGTCGCCATCCGGCGGCCGTAGTCGTATGCGCGGTCACGGTGCACGATGGCCGAGAAGGCGTCGACCGGAACTCCGTTGAGCAGCACGTCGACCTTCGCCAGATCGGACGGGCGATAGCCGGCCGGCTCGTAGTCGAGGCTCGCGTAGCCGCGCGTGCGTGACTTCAACTGGTCGAAGAAATCGAGGACGATCTCGGCGAGCGGCATCGTGTACACCAGCTCGACCCGTTCCTCCGAGAGATACTCGAGCTTGGCCATCTCGCCCCGCCGCTGCTGGCACAGATCCATGAGCGTGCCGACGTATTCCGTCGGCGTCAGCACCGTGATGGTGACGTACGGCTCCTCGATGGATTCGACCGCGTTGGCCGGCGGCATCGCGGACGGGTTGTCGACGATCTCTTCCGCGCCTTCGGTGGTGTGCACGATGTACTCGACGTTGGGCGCGGTGGCGACCAGCTCGAGGTCGTACTCGCGTTCGAGGCGTTCACGCACGATCTCCATGTGCAGCAGGCCGAGGAATCCACAGCGGAAACCGAAGCCGAGCGCGCCAGAGGTCTCGGGCTCGTACGTGAACGACGAGTCGTTGAGGCGAAGCTTCTCGAGCGACTCCCGCAGATCGGCGTACTCGTCGCCGTCGACGGGGTACAGCCCGCAGAACACCATGGGTTTCGGATCGCGGTAGCCCTCGAGCGCCTGACCGGGGCGGGCGGCGTCGGTGACCGTCTCACCGACACGGGCCTCGCCGACATCCTTGATGCCGGCGATCAGATAGCCCACCTCGCCAGGGCCGAGCGACGCAACGGGCGTGGGCGCGGGCAGTCGCACGCCGATCTCCTCGGCGTCGTGCGCGGCGCGGGCCTGCAGGAAGCGCAGCCGCTGCCCCGACGACATGGTGCCGTTGAACACGCGCACCGCGCTGACGACGCCGCGGTACATGTCGTAGTAGCTGTCGAAGATGAGGCCCTGCAGCGGCGCGTCGCCGTCCCCCTTGGGAGGCGGGATGTGCTCGATGATCGCGTCGAGCACTTCGGGCACGCCTTCACCGGTCTTGGCCGAGATCCGCAGGATGTCTTGTGCCGGGATGCCGAGCACGCGGTCGATCTCCTCGGCGACCCGGTCGGGCTCCGCCGCCGGAAGGTCGATCTTGTTGAGGACGGGCACGATCGCGAGGTCGTGCTCGAGCGCGAGGTACGTGTTCGCGAGGGTCTGAGCCTCGATCCCCTGTGACGCGTCGACGAGGAGCACCACGCCCTCGCATGCGGCGAGGCTGCGGGATACCTCGTAACCGAAGTCGACGTGCCCGGGCGTGTCGATGAGGTGGAGGACGTGGCCCTTCCACTCGAGGCGCACGTTCTGCGCCTTGATCGTGATGCCGCGCTCGCGCTCCAACTCCATCGAGTCGAGATACTGAGCCCGCATCTCGCGGGGGTCGACGGCGCGCGTCAGCTCGAGGACCCGGTCGGCGAGCGTCGACTTGCCATGGTCGATGTGGGCGATGACCGCGAAGTTGCGGATGCGATCGAGCGAAGTCACGAAGCCCCATTGTCGCCCAGAGGAAGCGCCGCCAAGGGACGCAGGCCGACCTCCCGGGCTCCGCCCGGGGCAGCCTTACCCGTCCTGCTACCCTGTCCTCGTTTCCCGGACAATTTTCGGAGCCCTGACGCGCATGGCCAACATCAAGAGCCAGAAGAAGCGGATCCTCACGAACGAGAAGCGGCGTCGCCGCAACCTCGCGGTGCGTTCCGAGCTCAAGACCCGGGTGAAGCGGGCACGTGATGGCGCCGCGACCGGGGCCGAGGACGCGCAGGAGCGGCTGCGCCTGGCCCAGAAGCGTCTCGCCAAGGCCGGCGAGAAGGGCATCATCCACAAGAACCAGGCGGCCCGGCGCACCTCCCGGCTGATGCGCGACGCGGCGAAGCAGCTCTCCGGCGACTAGCCGGCGGGTCAGCGCCCGCTGCGCCGGGCCGGCGCTCCGCCGCCGCTCCGTGCACTCGGCGGGCGCGGCCGGCGACCGGAACGGGCCGACAGCCCGGCGAGCCGGGCGACGAGCACCTCCATCACCACGTCTTCCGGAATGGCCCGGACGCCTTTGAGGTCGAGGTCGGCCTGGTGGAGGCGGGCGAACGCCTCCCGAATTCCGCGGCCGCCGATCGCACGTGACTGCTCGAGCGCCTTGCGCGCCGGGTAGGGCTTGACCTTTCCGCCGAGCGCGGCGACCGCGCTGCGCTCGTCGACCACGTCGGGATCGTCCAGGCGGGCGAGCCGTCGGTAGTGGTTGTGGAGGAGGCCCATCACCTGCAACGGGTGCAGGGGCTTCGGTTGGCGCGGGCTTGTGACCGTCAGGAGCCGGTGCAGTGTCTCCAGCGCACCGGGCACGTCGCCCGCGTCGATCGCGTTCGCGAGTGCGTACACCGGCACGGAACCTGCCTCGCCCAGGTACGGCTCGATCTCGTCGACGTCGAGGGTGGCTCCCGGCCCGTACGACGACGCCAGAACGTCGACGATGGCTGCGACCCGGCCGGCGTCTTCGCCGAGGCGTTCGGTGATCGCGCGGCGCGCGTCGGGCCGAAGGTGGAGATCGGCGGCGCGCAGCTGGTCCTGCAGCACGTCTTCCGTCCGCTCGGAACCGGCACCGAACGACTGCGCGCCTGCTGCGTCGAGAGCCTTTCCGAGCGCTGTCGTGATCCGACCGCCTTCGGGCACGAGCACCAGGGCGGTCGTGTCGAGCGGATTCTCGAGATAGCGAACGAGCGGTGCAGCATCGTCGGCGGTGAGGTCATCCGGGTTGCGCAGGACGACGACGCGACGTTCGGTCATGAACGGCGGGCTGGACGCCGCGTTCACGATCTGAGCGACGACCGCGCTGCGGCCCTCGGCCGAGTTGTCGGCGTCGCCGCGTGCCGGCACCGCGAAGTCTTCGAGCGCGAGCGAGCGGTCGTCGGCACCGAGGAGCTCGTCGACCAGTTGTTCGAGCGCACGCGAGCGCAGCGCCGGATCGCCGGCTCGCACGACATGAACGCTCACGCTACGCCTCGGTTCTCCGCGGCTTGGAGCAACGCCTCCACGACGCGACAAACGCGCACCGACCCGGCGACGTCGTGCACACGGACGATCCGGCACCCGTGGGCGACGCCGTAGGCGACGCTGGCGAGCGACAGATCGCGGCGGTCGTCGATGTCGAGCTGGAACAGCTCACCGAGGAACCGCTTGTTCGAGGCCGACAGCAGCAGCGCGTATCCGTGGGACGCGAGTGCATCGCTCTCGCGCAACAGCACCGCGCTCATCGCCGGTGTCTTGCCGAGGTCAAGCCCGGCGTCGAGCGCGATCTGTTCCGCGGCGAGCCCGGCGCGACGGGCCGCGTCCGCGCGTTCGAGCAGGAACGTCGTGACGTCAGCCACCAGATCGTCGTACACCGGGTCGGGATCGGGGACACGGGGGCGCAGCCGGATGTGGGTCGCCACGACGGAAGCCTGCGCCTTTGCCGCGACCGTGAGGTAGTCGGGATCGGCGAACCCGCTGATGTCGTTGCCGACGACCGCGCCCGCGTCGCACGCAGCCTGTAACACGCCCGCCCGCCAGGTGTCGACCGACAGCGGCACGTCGAAGCGCGCGTGCAAGGCCTCGATGCTCGGAACGACACGATCCATCTCCTCGGCCTCGCTCACGTCCGGGCCGGGGCCGGCCTTCACCCCGCCGACGTCGAGCAGGTCGGCGCCCTCGCGCACGAGCTGATCGGCCCGGTCGACGAGCCGATCCGCGTCGTACGTCGCGCCGCGGTCGAAGAACGAATCGGGCGTGCGGTTGAGGATGCCCATCACGAGCGTGCGGTGCCGGAGGTCGTGGGTGCGGTCGCCGAGACGGAAGGCGGGCATCGCCTTCGGACACTACCGGCCCGTCTCCAGCGGACCCCGAGCGTTGCGGCCCGAGCCGCGCACGTCAGCGCGACCACCAGCCACACCGAGCGGCCGTCGACCGGCAGCGGTATCCGCGCCGCCAGGTTCGCCACCGCCTCGACGTAACCCACGAGGAGCCGGGCCGGAAGCTGGCACCAGGCGGCAACTTCGGGAGCCCGCCGGGAGAGCAGCCCGCCGGCCGCGCCGCCGACGAGGCCGGCCATCGTCAATGGACCGACCACCGGCGCGACCGCGAGGTTCGCGGGCAGCGCGATCAACGGAAGCGAACCGAACGTCGCGAGCGCGATGGGCATCACACCGAGCTGCGCGGCTGCCGTCATCGCGAGCGGCTGGCGCAGCCCGTCGGGGCCGGGCAGACGCTGTGCCAGCGGCGCGCCGACGAGCACGAGACCGGCACACGCGCCGCACGACAGGAGGAAACCAACCGAGTGGACGAGGAACGGGTCCGCGAGCAGTAGCGCGCCGGCAGCGAGGGTCAGGACGCGCAGTGCCGGCACCGGCCGGCCGAGAAAGATGGCGAGCATCGAGATGCCGGCCATCGCGGTGGCGCGCAGCACGGATGGCTGCCAACGCGTCAACGCGCCGAACACGAACAGCACCGCGACACCGCCGGCGAACCGCCCGCGCAACGAGAGCCGGCTGAGCACCGGCCCGACGAGGGCCACCACGAACGCGACGTTCTCTCCCGAGACGGCGAGCAGATGGGTGAGGCCGGCAGCGCGGAAGTCGTTGGTGGTCTCGCGCGGGACGCCGCGCGTGTCACCGACGAGGAAGCCGGAGACGAGGGCGCGTTCGCGCGGCGGGAGGAAGCGTGTGCCGCCGAGAACGGTGTGGCGCACAGGATTGGCGACACGAGTCGAGAGCGCCCGCGAGCCCGAGGCGTCTACGACTTCGCGCACGACCAGCCGGGCGACGGCATGTCGCCAGCGGTAGCGCGCGTCGTAGCCCTGCAGCGGACGGACCCGCCCCTCCACGACGACGCGGTCACCGGCTTCCAGGAGGCCGAGACGGCTGCCCGCGTCTCGCGACGCGGTGACGACGATGAGAGGACGACTGCTGCGCGTGCCGTGCGCCGGTTCGAGTGCCGACACCCGCGCCACGGCGCGCACGTCGAACCGGCCGGCCACGGGATCGTCGACCAGCGTGACCGTCGCGGTGACTGACGCGCGCGCGCCGGCGAGCACGCTGATCGGCGACGTGGTGATCCCGTGTAGCGCACGCTGCGTGAAGCCGCATCCCGCCAAGCCGCACGCGATCGTGACGCATACGAACCCGACCCGGCCGCGACGCCACCGCGCGACCACGGTGACCACGGCGAGCACCGCGGCGGTCGCGATCGCGGCGGTGGCGGATGCGGGCCCGAGCCGTTCCCCCACGACGATTCCCACGACCACGCCGAGGAGCGCGGCGAGCGGGCCGGCGGTGTGCCGCAGCTCGGTCATACGCGTACGAGGGGGCGCAGCTGCGCGAACCGCGCGTCGCCGATGCCACGTACCTTCCGCAGTTCGTCGACTGTGCGGAAGCCGCCGGCGCGCTCACGTTCGGCAACGATCGCCCGCGCGAGCGATGGCCCGATGCCCGGCAGCGCCTCGAGCTGCGCCTCAGTGGCGGTGTTGACATCGAGCGGCGCGTCGGTCGATGCCGGCGCGCTGCCGCCGGCCGCCGGCGTGCTCGACACCAGCGGTTCCCCCACTGCCGGCACTGCGACCTGTTGGCCGTCGGCGACCTTCGCGGCGAGGTTGAGCCGGCGGAGATCGGCACCCGGGGCCGCGCCACCGGCGGCGGCGATCGCGTCGGCCACGCGCGAGCCCGGAGGGACACGGACGAGGCCTTCCCGCGAGACGGCACCCGACACGTGCACGACCAGCTCGGCCGCGGGCGCCGAGGTGGACGGCGCGCCTTCGGTCGGAGACGTCGCCCGTTGTCGGGTCGCCGGTGTGCTCGTGGTCGGCGAGGGCTTCGACCGTACTGCCGTGTCGGCGCTGCTCGCGGCGGCGGTGCTGCCCGAGCCGATGCGATACCAGACGAGACCGGCGGCGAGCGCGACCACCAACAACGCGACGACCCCGAAACGGGGATCGGCCCGCAGCTCGTGCAGTCGCTCGACGAGCGGCGCCCATCGCTGGCCGGGTGTGACCGTGCGCGGGACGGGGCGAGGGGCGGGTTCGTCGGACATGCGACCTCCGAGGGCGCGACGCGGCACGACGGAGGAAGCATGAAGGGGAAGCGTGGCGTTCGCGACGGTGGCGCACGCGTTCGCGAGCGGCGCGAACGTAGCAGGGGCTTCAGGCTCCTGTCAGGGTGCGCGCCTCCGCCTACTGCTGCTGTACGACGAAGTTGACGAGGCGGCCCGGCACTGCGACGACCTTGCGAACGGTCTTGCCGGCGAGAAGCGCGGCGACGTGTTCGTCACCACGTGCGGCCGCTTCCGTGGCGGCCGCATCCGCGTCGGGCGGGACCATTACGTGGCCGCGCACCTTCCCGTTGACCTGTACCGGGATCTCGACCAGCTCGTCCACCAGCAAAACCGGGTCGGCCTCCGGGAACGGCTCGTACACGAGCGACCCCGCGTGGCCGAGACGCTCCCACAGCTCCTCGGCGATGTGCGGCGCGAGCGGTGCCACCATGAGCACGAGCGGTACGACGATTTCCAGTGGAGCCGCACCGCGTTCGCCGACGACCCGGCTGAGCTGGTTGTTCAGTGTGAAGAGCGAGGCGATCGCGGTGTTGAAGGACATCGTGGCCATGTCATCGGCCACCGCCGCGATGGTCCGGTGCAGCAACCGGCGGGTCTCGTCGTCGGCGGTCTCGGGCGACACGTGCAGCGCGCCCGTTTCCTCGTCGACCACGTTGCGCCACAACCGCTGCAAAAAGCGATGCACGCCGACGATGTCGGCAGTGTTCCATGGGCGACTCTGGTCGAGCGGGCCCATGAACATCTCGTAGAGCCGCAGCGTGTCCGCGCCGTAGTCGCGGTAGATGTCGTCGGGCGTGACGACATTCCGCAGGCTCTTGCCCATCTTCCCGTATTGGCGCGTGACCGGTTCGCCGTCGAGGAAGTAGCCGCCGTCGCGCTCTTCGACTTCGGACGCCTCGACGTAGATGCCGCGTTCATCGGTGAACGCGAACGCCTGGATGTAGCCCTGGTTGAACAAACGCTGGAACGGCTCGGGCGTCGACACGTGACCGAGGTCGTACAGCACCTTGTGCCAGAAACGCGCGTAGAGCAGATGCAAGACCGCGTGCTCGACGCCGCCGACGTACAGATCGACGCCGCCTGCGGCGGGCGTACCGTCGCCGCGCGTGCCGTGCATCCAGTATCGCTCGACATCGGGGTCGACCAGCGCGTCGTCGTTGGTCGGGTCGAGGTAGCGCAGGTAGTACCAGCACGATCCCGCCCACTGGGGCATCGTGTTGAGCTCCCGTACGTACGGCTTGCGGCCGTCGCCGAGATCGAGCTCGACGTGCGCCCACCCGTCCGCGCGCGCCAGCGGCGGTTCCGGGAGCGTGTCTTCGTCGTCGGCGACGATGCGCGGTTCGAAGTCGGTGATCTCGGGGAGCTCGACCGGCAGCATCGACTCCGGGAGCGCGACCGGCAGGCCGGTCTCGTCGTAGACGATCGGGAACGGCTCACCCCAATAGCGCTGCCGGCTGAAGAGCCAATCGCGCAGCTTGTAGTTCACCGTCGGCTCGCCGAAGCCACTGTTGCGCAGCCACTCGTTGATCGCTTGCTTCGCCTCGGGGGTGGGCAACCCGTCGAGCGACACCTGGTCGTTCGTCGAGTTCGTACCGACGCCGTCGCCCGCGTAGGCCTCGGGCCACTGGTCGGCCGGCGTGCCGGCGGTGACACCGTGCTCCTCGAGCCACGTATCGGGCGGACGCACCACCTCGACGATGGGAAGGTCGAGCTCCTTCGCGAACTCGAAGTCGCGTTGGTCGTGCGCGGGCACGGCCATGATCGCGCCGGTGCCGTAACCCATCAGCACGTAGTCCGCGATGAAGATCGGGATGGCCTGGTCGTTCGTAGGGTTGAACGCGAACGCGCCCGTGAAGACACCGGTCTTCTCGCGCGTCTCGGCCTGGCGTTCGACGTCGCTCTTCGCGGCGGCGAACTCGCGATAGCGCGCCACCGCTTCGGCGGGCGTGACATCGGCGCCGAAGATCCCCCGCCACGACGCCGGAGTCTCGAGCCACTCGTCGAGCTGTTCACCGCCGGGCCAGTCGACCGGCACGATCCGGTCGACGAGCGGGTGCTCCGGAGCGAGGACCATGTACGTCGCACCGAACAACGTGTCGGGCCGCGTCGTGAACACCTCGATATCGAGCCCCTCGTGATTCACGACCGGAAAACGGACCCGCGCGCCGACACTGCGCCCGATCCAGTTGCGCTGCATCTGCTTGATCGACTCGGACCAGTCGAGGACGTCGAGGTCGCGCAGCAACCGCTCCGCATACGCAGTGATGCGCATCATCCACTGCTTCAACGGACGCTTGTAGACGGGATGGTTGCCGCGCTCGCTGCGCCCCTCGCTCGTGACCTCTTCGTTCGCGAGGACGGTACCGAGCGCAGGGCACCAGTTCACGGGGGCCTCGGCGATGTAGGCGAGCCGGTACGAGTCGATCAGCTCGCGCCGTTCGACGTGGTCGAGGTCGCTCCAGTCGCGGCCACCCGTGTGCGGCGACGCGTCGCGCTCACCGCTCTCGAACTGGAGCACGAGGTCTCCAATAGGCCGGGCCTTGTCCTGCGCGGGGTCGTACCACGAGTTGAAGATCTGCAGGAAGATCCACTGCGTCCACCGGTAGTAGTCGACGTCGGTGGTCGCAATCGATCGCCGCGAGTCGTGCCCGAGCCCGAGCGCGCGCAGCTGCCGGCGCATGTTCGCGATGTTGTTCTCGGTGGTGACGCGGGGATGCTGCCCGGTCTGCACCGCGTACTGCTCGGCAGGGAGGCCGAACGCGTCGTACCCCATCGCGTGCAGCACGTTGTGCCCCGCCATGCGCTGGAACCGCGCGAACACGTCGGTCGCGATATATCCGAGCGGATGGCCCACGTGAAGACCTGCGCCGCTTGGATACGGGAACATGTCGAGCACGTAGAGCTTCCGCCGATCGGCGACGGCGTCGAACCCTTCGCTCAGCGGGCCGGTCGGGTTCGGGGCCCAGAAGGTGTGCTCCGCGTCCCAGCGGTCGTGCCACTTCGCCTCGATGGCGTTCGCGAGCGCAGCGTCGTAGCGGTGGCTCGGGGCATCGCTCGTACTCGCCTCAGCGCGGGCGGAACGCGTCGGCCGGGTCTCGGTCACATCCCGCAGGGTAACGGGCGGCGACCTTCTCGCCCCGCCCGATACCTGTCACACCCAGCCGTCAGAATACGAACATGTGTTCGACATGCGAGAGATTCGAAGCGCGCATGCGTGCTGGTACGGTTGGTGAGCCCTGGGGGCGTAGCTCAGTTGGTAGAGCGCTTGCATGGCATGCAAGAGGTTTCGAGGGTTCGAGTCCCTTCGCCTCCACCGATTTCTTCCAGCAACTCCTGTCGAGTTGGCGCCTCACCGGATTCACGCTGGCAGGACTCGTGGCAGGCGAGGGCGCCTTCGTCGTCACCACGAATCCGCCTCCGTATCGCGACGGGTCGCTGCGGAAGCGGTTCGTGTTCCAAGTCGCGATGGCGACCCGCGACAGGCCTCTGCTTGTCGCGTTGCAATGCTTTCTCGGCGTCGGGTCCATCAGCGACCGGCCACCGAGACAGACGCACTGGGAACCAATCAGCAGGCTGACGGTCAGTTCGCGTCGCGCGCACCGCGTCGCCACCATCCCGCTCGCAACCCAATTCCTTCTGCCCTGCGCCAAGCGAGACCAGTTCGAGCGATGGCACTCGGAGTTCAACGCATACGAAGCTGCCCGGCCGACGCGCTGGGGGCTCGGCCCGTCGCCGTGCTCCGTGCCCGGATGCGGCCGCCCGGTCCGAGGCCGCGGGCTCTGTCGGTCGCATTATTACCGTGCGACCGGCTACTGACGCGGCCGCCTGGCTGACGGGATTCGTCGTCGCGGAAGGGTGCTTCACCGGGGCGTCGAACGGCAGCGACTTCACCTTCGCCGTCGGCCTCGGCGCGACCGATGGTGACACGTGCGAGCTGTTGCACGAGTTCTTCGGTGTCGGCGCCGTGAGGCGGTACGGCCGGCGCAAGGCTCATTACGACGACGAAGTCACGTTCAGCGTGCGCGCCGTTCCGGAACTTCTCTCAGTCATCGTGCCGTTCATGGACGAGCACCTGCCTGCGTCGTACAAGCGGACGCAGTACGAGGCGTGGCGCTCCCGGCTGTTCGACTACTGGGAGCACCGGGCGAAGCGGGTACGGCCGTGCAGGGTCGAAGGCTGTGACACCCCGCGACGCGCGCACGGGTTGTGCCGGCATCACCTCTATGAGCAGAGGCGCTACTAGAGGAGAAACCCGAATTCATCCATCCCGCGAGGTCGTCGAAACGTTCGGGGGTTATCCGCGCAGCGGTGTCGATCTCGGCGGTCCCGATGTCAGTCGTCGTCGCGGTCGGACAGACCGTCGAGCACGAGTGAGAGGCCGATGCCGACGAGCCAGCTGTCCTTGGCAATCGGGATGCCGTCCTGGGTCGGCCGCAGGCTGCCCTCCTGGTGCATGCCGGGGATCCGCAGATAGAGCCCGATGAGCCCGGAGGAGAACGCCGTCAGCGCGGCACCCGCCAGCGCCGGCGGGATGAACGGCGTCAACAACGCGGCACCCACGGCGATCTCGGAAACCGACAGCACGCGGGCGAACTGCTCGGGGCGGAGCTGCTTCACCTGTGGGTACGCCGTGCT
>JAMXLJ010000021.1 GCA_024281095.1 Acidimicrobiia bacterium
CCATCCCGCGGCGTGGCGCGCTGTTGGCGCGGGAGCGGCGAGCGCCCGCGGCCCGGGTATCCCTGGGCCCTAGGAGGTGCCATCCCGCGGCGTGGGGCCTGTTGGCGCGGGAGCGGCGAGCGCCCGCGGCCCGGGTATCCCGGGCCGCAGCGAGCGCGACCAAAGGACATGGCCCGGGTATCCCGGGCCGCAGGAGGTGCCATCCCCGGACGTGGCGCGCTGTTGGCGCGGGAGCGGCGAGCGCCCGCGGCCCGGGTATCCCGGGCCGCAGCGAGCGCGACCAAAGGACACGGAATGTCTGTGGCCCGGACGAAGTTGACAATGGCACACTCAAAGTTCTAGCGTGCGGTGCAGGCAATGCGCCCACGATCCACGTCACACGGAGGCCATCCCCATGCCCAAGGCCGTCGGCATCGACCTCGGCACCACCAACTCGGTCGTCTCGGTGCTCGAGGCGGGCGAGCCCGTCGTCATCCCCAACGCCGAGGGATCCCGCACCACTCCCTCTGTCGTCGCGTTCTCGAAGACCGGCGAGGTGCTCGTCGGTGAGGTCGCCAAGCGGCAGGCCATCACCAACCCCGATCGAACCGTCCGCTCCGTGAAGCGCCACATGGGCACCAACTGGACGATGGACGTCGACGGGAAGACCTACCGCGCCCAGGAGATCTCGGCCCGCATCCTGCAGAAGCTGAAGCGGGATGCCGAGGCGTACCTCGGTGATTCCGTCACGCAGGCGGTCATCACCGTTCCCGCGTACTTCGACGACGCACAGCGCCAGGCCACGAAGGAGGCCGGCGAGATCGCGGGCCTCGAGGTGCTGCGCATCATCAACGAGCCGACGGCCGCGTCCCTCGCGTACGGGCTCGACAAGGAGCACGACCAGACGATCCTCGTGTTCGACCTCGGCGGCGGCACCTTCGACGTGTCGGTGCTCGAGATCGGCGAGGGCGTGTTCGAGGTCAAGTCGACTGCCGGCAACACGCACCTCGGTGGTGACGACTGGGACCAGCGCGTCATCGACTGGATGGTCACCGAGTTCAAGAACGCGCACGGCGTCGACCTCTCCGCCGACCGCATGGCCACGCAGCGCCTCAAGGAGGCCGCGGAGAAGGCCAAGATCGAGTTGTCGTCGCTCGCGGAGACGACGATCAACCTGCCGTTCATCACGGCCACGAGCGAAGGCCCGCTGCACCTCGAGCTCACCCTGTCACGCGCCAAGTTCCAGGAGCTGTCGGCCGACCTGTTGCAGGCCTGCCGCGGCCCGTTCGAGCAGGCGATCCGCGACGCGGGGCTCGAGAAGGGTCACATCAACCATGTCGTGCTCGTCGGCGGTTCCACCCGCATGCCCGCGGTGCAGGACCTCGTGCGCGAGATGGCCGGGGGCGAGCCCGAGAAGGGCGTGAATCCCGACGAGGCGGTTGCGGTCGGCGCCGGGATCCAGGCCGGTGTGCTCAAGGGCGACGTGAAGGACATCCTGCTGCTCGACGTCACGCCGCTGTCCCTCGGCATCGAGACCAAGGGCCAGATCATGACGAAGCTCATCGAGCGCAACACCACGATCCCGACCAAGCGGTCCGAAGTCTTCACCACCGCGGAAGACAACCAGCCGAGCGTCGAGATCAAGGTGCTGCAGGGCGAGAGCGACATGGCGTACCGCAACAAGCTGCTCGGTACGTTCCAGCTCGTCGGGATCCCGCCCGCACCGCGCGGTGTGCCGCAGATCGAGGTCGCGTTCGACATCGACGCGAACGGCATCGTCAACGTGTCCGCCAAGGACCTCGGTACCGGCCGCGAGCAGGCGATGACCATCACCGGTGGCACCGCGCTCGGCAAGGACGAGATCGACCGCATGGTGCGAGAGGCCGAGGCGCACGCCGAGGAGGACCGCAAGCGCCGCGACGAGGCCGAGACGCGCAACGCGGCCGACAGCCTCGTGTTCCAGACCGAGAAGCTGCTCAAGGAGCAGGGCGACAAGGTCTCCGGCGAGGAGCGCACGAAGATCGAGGACGCGCTCAAGGCGTTGAAGGATGCCTTGGCCGGTACCGACATCGAGGCGGTGCGTCGGGCGCACGAGGGTCTGATCTCGGCGAGCCAGGAGTTCGCGCAGCGTCTCTACGCGGCAGCCCAGCAGGAGCAGGCCTCCGCTGGTGCGGCGGGAGGCGCGAGTGGACAGGCCGGGAGCACGGGCGGCGCGAGCCACCCGTCCGACGACGAGGTCGCCGACGCCGAGATCGTCGACGACGAGCGAAGCGCCTGATGGAAGACCGCAACGACACACGTGCTGAGACGGGCGTGGCCGACGCCACGCCCGTCGACACGCAGTCGGACGCGCCGGTCGACGGCGAGGTCGTCGAGGAGGACGAGCTCGCGATGCTGCGTCGTGAACGCGACGAGTATCTCGAGCTCGCGCGACGCGTGCAGGCGGAGTTCGAGAACTACCGGAAGCGCATGACGCGGGAGCAGACCCACATCGTCGAACGCGCGACCGAGCGTCTCGTCGAGGAGCTGCTCCCCGTGCTCGACGCCTTCGAGCTCGCGCTGTTGAACCTCGAGGCCGACGAGCGCGTGCGCAAGGGCGTGGAGCTGGTCTACGCCGAGCTGCTCGGCGTGCTCGAGCGATCAGGCCTCGCGCGCATCGACCCGAAGGGCGAGTCGTTCGATCCCAACGAGCACGAAGCCGTGATGGAAGAGGCGCGTCCGGCCGGCGCTCCCGACGGGCCGCCGCTGGTCACCGACATCATGCGCACCGGCTACCGACTCAAGGGCCGGGTGTTGCGGCCCGCGATGGTGAAGGTCGCGAGGTAAGAAGAGGATCGTTGTGGCACCGCAGCGTGAGTGGTTCGAGAAGGACTACTACGAGGTGCTCGGAGTGTCGAAGGACGCTTCCGAGAAAGACGTCACGCGCGCCTATCGCAGTCTCGCGAAGCAGTACCACCCCGACGCGAACCAGGGAAACCCCGCGGCGGAGGAGCGCTTCAAGGAGGTGTCGGCCGCGTACGACGTGCTCGGCGACGCCGACAAGCGCAAGGAGTACGACGAGGTTCGCCAGATGGTGGCGTCCGGTGTCGGCGGGCCCGGTGGGTACGGCTTCGGCGGCCCCGGCGGCCCGGGCGGGTTCGGCGGTGCCGGCGGGTTCGGCGAGACGATCAACTTCGAGGACATCGGCGGGTTCGGCGACATCCTCGGGAACCTCTTCGGTCGCGGCGGCGGCCGTCGGGGCGGGCGCACCGCCGCGCGCGGCCCGCGCCGGGGCGTCGACCTCGAGGCCGAGTTGTACCTCGACTTCCTCGAGGCGGTGCACGGCATCACGACGACGGTCAGCTTCACCGCCGACGCGGTGTGCCACACGTGCGGGGGCTCGGGCGCCAAGCCGGGCACGATGCCGGAGACCTGCCCCGTATGCGACGGGGCCGGCACGGTCGCGCGCAACCAGGGACCGTTCTCGTTCTCGGAGGTGTGCCCGAACTGCGGCGGGAGCGGGCAGATCATCAAGGACCGCTGCCCCACGTGCAAAGGTCGGGGCGTGGAGGTGCGTCCGCGCGACGTCAAGGTGCGAATTCCGGCCGGTGTCGACGACGGCCAGCGCATTCGTGTCAAGGGTCGCGGCGGCGCGGGCGGCAACGGCGGGCCACCGGGCGACCTCTACGTCATCGTGCACGTGCGGCCGCATTCCGTCTTCGGGCGCAAGGCGCGCGATCTCACCGTGCATGTCCCGATCACGTTCGCCGAGGCCGCGCTGGGCGCGCAGGTGAAGGTGCCGACCCTCGACGAGCCGGTGACGGTGAAGGTCGGTGCAGGGACGCCGAGCGGCAAGACCGTCCGCGTGCGCAATCGCGGCATCCCGAAGCCGAAGGGTGGGAACGGCGATCTGCTGGTGACGTTCGACGTCGTGGTGCCGGAGCGGCTGGAGGGTCAGGCGCGGGAGGCCGTCGAAGCACTCGCGCAGGCGCTGCCGGAGAACCCACGCGCCCACTTGGGGGTGTGACACGCCGTGAATCCCGAAGAACGTGCGCTCTACATCATCTCGGTGGCGGCGGAGCTCGCCGGCGTGCATCCGCAGACGTTGCGGATCTACGAGCGCAAGGGTCTGATCGAGCCCGCCCGCACGCAAGGCCGGAGCCGCCGGTACTCGGAGCGTGACGTCGCGCTGCTGCGCAGGATCCAGGAGCTGACGAACGAGGGCGTGAGCCTCGCCGGCGTGAAGAAGATCCTCGACCTCGAGGCCGAGCTCGAGGACGCGCAGGCCGAGATCGACCAGCTCCGGGCCCAGCTCGAGCAGGCATTCGAGGAAGCCCGCGAGGCCGTCAACCGGGTGCACCGCCAGTACCGCCGCGACCTCGTGCCGGTCACGAAGGCCGTCGTCCGCATCCGCAACTGAGGCCCGCCGGCGGTGACCGGACGGAACGAGTCGGTCGCTGGACGGAATAAACCTGAGCGCGGAGTTGTCAACTTTGGTGAACCAGTCGACTCCGAGGTGACCTGACCATGCCGCTCGACCCGAACCGTTTCACCCGCAAGACCCAGGAAGCCCTGGCCACCGGCCAGGCGCTGGCACGCGATCGGAACCACTCCGAGGTCACGTCCGAGCACTTGCTCGCCGCGCTCGTGGGCCAGGCCGAGGGCGTGGTGCTCCCGGTGTTGCAGCGTCTCGGCGTCGCGCCGAAGGTCCTGCGCGACCGGGTCGAAGAGGCGCTCGGCCGGCTTCCGCAGGTGTACGGCTCGACCCAGATGCCGCCGGTGTCGAGAGAGGCGTACGCGTTGCTCGAAGCGGCCGACGCCGAGCGCACCGGCCTCAACGACGACTACCTCTCGACCGAGCACCTGCTGCTTGCAATGGCCGCGGTGCCCGGCGGCGTGGGTGACGTGTTGCGGTCGCTCGGAGTCGACCGTGAGGCTGTGCTCGACGCGCTCAAGACGGTGCGCGGCACGCATCGCGTCACGAGCGAGAACCCCGAGGAGCAGTACCAGGCACTCGAGCGCTTCGGTCGCGACCTCACCGAGGAGGCGCGCAAGGGCAAGCTCGACCCCGTGATCGGTCGCGACGACGAGATCCGCCGCGTCATCCAGGTCTTGTCACGCCGCACGAAGAACAACCCGGTGCTCATCGGCGAGCCCGGTGTCGGCAAGACCGCGATCGTGGAGGGGCTCGCGCGGCGCATCATCGAAGGCGACGTGCCCGAGAGCCTGCGCGACAAGCGTCTGATCGCGCTGGACATCGGCGCGATGGTCGCGGGTGCGAAGTACCGCGGTGAGTTCGAGGAGCGGCTCAAGGCCGTCCTCAAGGAGATCACCGACGCCGACGGTGAGGTGATCAGCTTCATCGACGAGCTGCACACCATCGTCGGTGCCGGGGCGGCCGAAGGCGCGGTCGACGCCGGCAACATGATCAAGCCGATGCTCGCCCGCGGCGAGCTGCGACTCGTGGGCGCGACGACGCTCGACGAGTACCGCAAGCACATCGAGAAGGACGCGGCCCTGGAGCGCCGGTTCCAGCAGGTCTACGTCGGCGAGCCGTCGGTCGACGACACGATCGCGATCCTGCGCGGGCTGAAGGAGCGTTACGAGGTGCACCACGGTGTGCGCATCCAGGACGCCGCGCTCGTCGCGGCGTCCATGCTCTCGCACCGTTACATCACCGGCCGGCAGCTCCCCGACAAGGCGATCGACCTCATCGACGAGGCCGCGTCGCGGCTTCGGATCGAGATCGACTCGATGCCCTTCGAGATCGACGTCGTCGAGCGCCGCATCCGCCAGCTCGAGATCGAGAAGGCCGCGCTCGCCAAGGAATCCGACGAGCCGTCGCACCAGCGCCTCGCCGCGATCGAAGGCGAACTGGCCGAGTTGACCGAGGAGCGCGACGGGATGGTCGCGCAGTGGCAGGCGGAGAAGGACGCGATCACCGAGATCCGTGAGTTGAAGGAGCGGCTGGAGGCCACGCGCACCGACGCCGAGCGCGCGGAGCGTGAAGGCGACCTCGAGCGGGCCGCGCAGCTCCGCTACGGCACGATGCGCGACGTCGAGCAGGAGATCGCGCGCAAGACCGAGCGTCTCGAAGAGCTCCAGGGCGAGCAGAAGATGCTGAAGGAAGAGGTCGACGCGGACGACGTCGCCGAGATCGTCTCGAAGTGGACCGGCGTCCCTGTGTCGCGGCTCCTCGAGGGCGAGGTGCAGAAGCTCGTCCGGATGGAGGACGTCTTGCACGAGCGCGTCGTCGGGCAGAGCGACGCGGTCCGAGCGGTCGCGAACGCGATTCGACGTTCACGTGCCGGTCTCTCGGACCCGCACCGTCCGATCGGATCGTTCCTCTTCCTCGGCCCGACCGGTGTCGGCAAGACCGAGCTCGCGCGCACCCTCGCGGAGTTCCTCTTCGACGACGAGCGGGCGATGGTGCGCATCGACATGTCCGAGTACATGGAGAAGCACACGGTGTCGCGCCTCGTCGGCGCTCCGCCGGGTTACGTGGGTTACGACGAGGGCGGTCAGCTGACCGAGGCCGTGCGCCGGCGGCCGTACGCCGTGGTGTTGCTCGACGAGATCGAGAAGGCCCATCCCGACGTGTTCAACGTGTTGCTCCAGGTGATGGACGACGGCCGTCTCACCGACGGCCAAGGTCGTACCGTCGACTTCACGAACGCGGTGTTGATCATGACGAGCAACCTCGGTGCGGGCGCGGACGAGCCCGTCGTGATGGCCGCGGTGCGCGCGCAGTTCAAGCCCGAGTTCCTCAACCGGATCGACGAGATCGTCATGTTCCACCGCCTCGACGAGCGCCACATCGAGCAGATCGTGTCGCTCCAGGTGGCCCAGTTGCGGAGCCGTCTCGAGCAGCGGGGCCTCGGTCTCGAGCTCACGAAGGCCGCGCTCGAGCACGTGGCGCATTCCGGGTACGACCCCGACTACGGCGCGCGGCCGCTGAAGCGGGTGTTGCAGCGTGAGATCGCGGACCCGATCGCGCTGGCCGTGCTGCAGGGCGACTACCGCGACGGTGACACGGTGCTCGTCGACGCAGTGCCCGACGGTGGTCTGGTGTTCAATCGGAGGCAGGAACAGCCGGTCGTCGTCGCCTGACGACGAGCTGCGCGGCGTCACCGTGACGCGATGTCGCTCGTGAGGCCGTTCCGTCTTTTTCTGAATTGATGCTTACGGGGCGCTCCACCGGAGCACACTTGCGCGCCGGCCGGCGACGCCGCACCCGCGCGGTGTTCCGAGGGACCGTGGGAGTCGGAGCATGTGGAACGCCGCCCGTCGCGCGGTGCTCGTCGCGTCTGTGACGGCGTTGCTTGCCGCGTGCGCAGGAGGCGGGGGCAAGTCGAGCGCGCAGCAGGCGCTCGACTCCCTGAACGCCGGCCTCAGGGCCCAGGTCTCCGGAAATTACGGAGCCGCGCAGCGCGCCTACAAGGACGCGCTCGCACGCGACTCGAACAACAAGTACGCCTACTACAACCTGGGTCTCATCGCGCAGACGCAACAGCGTGCGCCGGACGCAGAGGCGGATTACCGGCGCGCGTTGTCGATTGACCCCGACTTCGTCCCCGCGCTCTTTAACCTCGCGATCCTGCGTACGAGCGCGAAGGCGGACGCCGAGGCCGTGAACCTGTACCAGCGCATCATCGCGATCGACGACCGGCAGGCCGGCGCGCACCTGAACCTGGGGTTCCTCCTGCGGTCGACGGGTCAGCAGGCGGCGGGCAACGTGCAGATCGCCCGGGCGCTCGAGCTCGACCCGTCGCTGGCGAGCCGCAACGTCCCCGTCACAGGTGGCGCGTCCAGGAATGGATGAGAAGCTCCGCACGGCGCGCCGGAGACGGCGCGTCGGAGCGCCCGGCAGCTCTTCGGTCGGAGTGCCGGAAGCGCCGCCGGGAATGACGGAGCCGCCACCGCAAGAGCGCGCGCTCCGCTCGCAGGCGCGCCTACGGCGGATACGCAGACCGGCGCGCGCGTCGGTGCTCTGGGGCGCGGGGGTCGCGACGGTCGTCACCGTCGCCGGGGTGATGTTGCGCGGTGAGCTCACTCCCGCGCAGAACCTCAACGACGGCGCGATGCACTGGTCGATGGTGCGTTGGGCGGAAGGAGTGCTCCGGCAAGGGCGGCTGCCCCTCGACGGTTGGTACCCGCGTCTCGGGCTGGGCTTCCCACAGTTCCACCACTACCAGAGCCTGTCCCACATCGTGACCGCGATCGTGTCGGTCGTCGTCGGGAGCAACGGCACGTATCCCGTCGTGCAGTGGTTGCTCCTCGCGACGCTTCCGTTGAGCGCGTGGCTCGGCGCGCGCCTGTTCGGCCTCGACCGTGCTGCGTCCCTGTGGTGCGCGGCGCTCGTGCTGCTGCCCGTCAGCCGTACGAACTACGGCAACGAGCTCGGCTCGTACGTATGGCGCGGCTACGGCATGTCCCCGCAGCTCTGGGGAATGTGGCTCATGCCGATCGCGCTGGGGCTCACATGGCGCGCCGTCGACCGCGGGCGCCGTCCCGTCGTCGCCGGCGCGGTCCTCGGTGTCACGGTGCTGGCGCACGCGCTCGTGGGTTATCTCGCCGCGTTGATGGTCGTCGTCTGGATCGTGCTCGGCCGCCCAGTGGTCGCGCGTGCAACACGCGCGATGGTCGTGGCGCTCGCAGCGGTGTGCACGACGGCATGGTTCCTCGTGCCGCTCGTGATCGATTCCAACGGAGCGACGTACGGCGGCTACCAGCGGGGCACGTTCTGGTACGACTCCTACGGGGCGCGCCGCGTGCTCGGATGGCTCGTGACCGGCCGGATCTACGACCTCGGGCGTCCACCGGTGCTGACATGCCTTGTGGCGCTGGGCCTCGTGATCGCGCTCGTCCGGAGCCGCCACGACCGCCTGTCACGTGCACTGGTCGCGACCTGGGTCGTGAGCCTGGTGCTGTACTGCGGGACGCCGACGTTCGGGTGGCTGCTCCATCTTCTGCCGGGCAGTCACGACCTGTTCTTCCCGCGATTTCTCGTGGGGCTGCACCTGAGCGGGGTCTTCCTCGCCGGCGTCGGAGGCGGCTGGCTTCTCCGTTCCGTTCGTGACGTGCTGCAGCACCGACTTCCCGCGCGTGCAGCGATCGCGAGTGTCGCGATTCCGGTGGTGATCGCGGCGGCGCTGCTCGTGCCGCCGTGGCGCGAACGCAATCACTACGCAGCCGCGGGCGCGCGGTGGATGCGGTGGCAGCATGGGGCCGACCAGACCGACGGAGCCGACCTCTCGCACCTCGCGGAGCGCGCACGTGAGCTCGGCGGTGGACGGGTGTACTCGGGCACGCTGTTCAATCAGCGTTCGTGGCCGTACGTCGGCTTCGTGCCGGCACATGCCGCATTGTTGAACGACGGCGTCGACACGGTGGGCAATCTGCTTCGCGTGTCGTCGTTGTCGACGAGCATGGAGTCGCAGTTCGACGATCGTGTGCCTTGGCAATACGACCTCTTCGACGTCCGTTACGTCGTTCTTCCGCAGGGGCAGCCGCCGCCCGTGCCCGCCACCAAGGTGGCGGGCCGCGGATCCTTGGCGCTCTGGCAGGTCTCGACGAGCGGTTACGTCGGTGTGGTCGATGCCATCGATCCGATCGTCTCGAATCTCGAGGGCCTCGGCGACGCGGTGACGCCGTTCTTGCGGTCGGACGTGTTCGCGCGTGGGCGCTATCCGTTGCTGCGGCTGCCCGGCACACCATCCGGCCGTCCGACCACGACCTCGTATGCCGCGCTCGACGGTCCGCCGGGCTCCGTTCTCAGCCAGGTCGGCATTGCCGGCGCGGGCCAGTTCGGGGCCCAGGTCGACGTCCGTCGCCCGTCCTACGTGGTCTTGCGGCAGTCATGGCATCCGCGGTGGCGCGTGACGGTCGACGGTCGTCCGGCCACCGCAGTGCCCATCGCGCCGAGCTACGTCGCCGTGCGCGTCGGGCCCGGCCGTCATGTCGTCGCCTTCGACTACCGCCCGTGGCGCATGGAGTGGCTCGTGGTCGAAGGCCTCCTCGGCCTCGCTGCGCTCCATCTGGCTGTCGTCTGGCTGCAGTCGCGCGGCGTGTCGGTGCCGCGCCGCGAGCGCGGGGGAACGCGCAGCCCGCCGCAGGGATGAGTCCCGGCGATCGGAAGTCTGACCGGTTCCTGTCAGCATGGCCGAGCACACCCGGGCGGCGGTATCCAGCAGGTCTCGTCGTCGCGGGCGGCCGAGCCGGCACGGCGGTGAGGCTCTACACTGTCCACAACGTGAGCCACGTTTCGACGGCGCGCCCCTCGAGAGGCCCCGTCCAGCAGTCCGTCAGCTTCGACCTTTGGGGGTCCGCGTGCCCGGCACGGTGATCGTCGGCACGCAATGGGGCGACGAAGGCAAGGGGCGTTTCACCGACTATCTCGCCAAGGAGTCGGAGCTCGTCGTCCGGTATCAGGGCGGCCACAACGCCGGCCACACGATCGTGGTCGACGGCGAGGTGTTCGCGCTGCAGCTCGTGCCGAGCGGCGTCCTCTACGACTGGGTCACGCCCGTGATCGCGAACGGCGTCGTGGTGGACCCCGCGGTCCTGATCGACGAGATCGACATGCTGTGCCGCAAAGGCGTCGACGCCACCCGCGTGCGCCTGTCCGGCAACGCGCACCTGATCATGCCGTACCACCAGGAGCTCGACCGCGTCACCGAGCGCTACCTCGGCAAGAACAAGCTCGGCACCACCAAGCGTGGCATCGGGCCCGCGTACGCCGACAAGGCCGCGCGTGTCGGGATTCGTGTGCAGGACCTGCTCGACCCGAAGATCTTCCGGGCGAAGCTGGAGCTGGCGCTGCGTGAGAAGAACGGCGTGCTCGCGAAGGTCTACAACCGGCTGCCGCTCGACGCGAACGAGATCTGCGAGCGCTATTTGGCGATGCTGCCCCGCTTGGAGCCGATGATCGCGGACACCGTGCATCTCGTGCACGAAGCGCTCGACGCCGGCCAGCGCGTCCTGTTCGAAGGCGCGCAGGCGACCTATCTGGACCTCGATCACGGCACGTATCCGTTCGTCACGTCGAGCAACCCGATCGCGGGCGGCGTCTGCACCGGCGCCGGGGTCGGCCCGGGAGCGGTCGACCGGGTGATCGGTGTCACGAAGGCCTACACGACACGGGTCGGTGCCGGTCCGTTTCCCACCGAGTTGTTCGAGGGCGACGCGGTCGGCGATCTCCTCGTCGAGCGCGGGCACGAGTTCGGTACGAACACGGGCCGCCGCCGCCGCCCGGGCTGGCTCGATGCGGTGATGTTGCGCCATGCGGTGCGTCTCAACGGGTGCACCGAGATCGCGATGACGAAGCTCGACGTGCTCGCGCCGCTCACGGAGCTGAAGGTCTGCGTCGCGTACGAAGATGACGACGGTGCACGCTACGAGCACGTGCCGTACCACCAGTCGGTATTGCACAAGGTGCGCCCGGTCTACGAGACGCTGCCGGGTTGGGGCGGCGAGATCGACGACGCGGCGCGGGTCGAGGATCTTCCGGCTGCGGCGCGTGACTACGTGCGCTTCGTCGAGGAGATCGCCCGCGTGCCGGTTTCGTTCGTATCGGTCGGTCCGGGTCGCGAGCAGACCGTCGTGCTACCCCGCGCGGCGTAACTGGTGCGGGCCCTCGTCGTCGGCACCGGTGCACGCGAGCACGCGCTCGCGTGGGCCCTCGCGCGGTCGCCGGAGGTCGAGGAGGTCCTCGCCGCACCGGGCAATCCCGGCATCGAGGCCGTCGGCCGCTGCATCGAGGTCGACGTGAGCAACCCGGCTGCGATCGCTTCGCTCGCCGACGACCTCGACGCCGACCTCACCGTCGTGGGCCCGGAGGCGCCGCTCGTCGCGGGCGCGGTGGACGCCCTCGAGGCGCGCGGGCGGGCCGCGTTCGGACCGCGCGCCGAGGCGGCGAAGCTCGAAGGCTCGAAGTCGTGGATGAAGCACGTGCTCACCGGCGCGGGCGTGCCGACCGCGCGGTACGCCGCGTTCCGGGCCGGCGAGGAAGAACGGGCACTCGCGTTCCTCGACACGCTGCCGGGGCTCTACGTGGTCAAGACCGACGGCCTCGCGGCCGGAAAGGGTGTCGTCGTCACGGAGTCGCTTCCCGACGCGCGCGACACGGTCCGCAGCTACCTCTCGGGTGCGGCGTTCGGCGACGCGGGGCGCACGTGCGTCATCGAGGAGGGCCTCACCGGCCCCGAGCTCTCGCTGCTCGTGTTGTGCGACGGCTCGACCGACGGTGTGCCGCTCGCCCCCGCGCAGGACTTCAAGCGGGTGGGCGACGGCGACACAGGCCCCAACACCGGTGGAATGGGCGCGTACTCCCCGGTGCCGGCGGCGGACGGGGCGATCGTCGACGAGGTCATGGCGAAGATCATCGGCCCGACCCTGCACGCGCTGCCCGTGCCCTACCGCGGCGTTCTGTACGCAGGCCTCATGCTCACGCCCGACGGTCCGAAGGTGATCGAGTACAACGTCCGCTTCGGCGACCCGGAATGCCAGGCGGTGATTCCGCGGCTCCGCAGCGACCTCGCCACGCACGCGGTCGAAGCGGCGTCGCGCCGGCTCACCACGCCCGTCGAGTTCGGCGACGACGCGTGCGTCACGGTCGTGATGGCCGCCGAGGGCTACCCCACGAATCCGCGCACGGGTGACGCGATCGACGGTCTCGACGCCGCCGCCGCCCTCGGAGACGACGTGCTCGTCTTCCACGCCGGCACGAACCGCGCGCCCGACGGGAGGATCGTCACTGCCGGCGGACGGGTGCTCGCGGTCAGCGCCGCGGGACCGTCGATCGGCCAGGCACGCACGCGCGCGTACGACGCGGTCGGCGCGATCTCGTGGCCCGGTGCGCACTACCGTCGTGACATCGCCGCGCCGCACTACGTCGAGAGGCGTGCATGATCCCCCGGTATTCGTTGCCCCCGATGGCGGACCTCTTCACCGACGAAGCCAAGTACGGCACGTGGCTCGAGGTCGAGGTGCTCGCGGCCGAGGCCTGGGCGGAGCTCGGCGTCGTGCCACCGGACGACGCCCGCGCCATCAGGGCACGCGCCGGGTTCGACGTCGCCGCGATCGAGGAGCGAGAGCGCGTGACCGAGCACGACGTCGCCGCCTTCGTGGATGTCGTGCAAGCGCGCGTCGGTCAACCGGCGGGCGGGTGGGTCCACTACGGCCTCACGTCGAGCGACGTCGTCGACACCGCGCTGTCGGTCACACTCACGAGAGCGGTCGATCTCCTGATCGACGCGGCGACCGCCCTCGAAGCCGCGATCGCAGGACGCGCCCGGGAGTTCCGCGACACTCCGATGGTCGGACGTACCCACGGTGTGCACGCAGAACCCACCACCTTCGGTGCCAAGCTCGCGCTCTGGGCACTGCAGATCGGGCGGGACCGCGAGCGTCTCGAACGGGCTCGTGAGCGCGTCGCGGTCGGCAAGCTGTCGGGCGCCGTCGGCACGTACTCCAACATCGACCCCCGCGTCGAAGCCTTTGTGTGCGCGCGGCTCGGTCTCACGCCCGTGCCGGCCACCCAGGTCCTGGCCCGCGACCGGCACGCGGAATTCCTCTACGCGTGCGCGTCCGTTGCCGCCAGCGTCGAGGCGTTCGCACTCGAGATCCGCCATCTGCAGCGCACTGAGGTACGCGAGGTCGAGGAGCCGTTCCGGGCCGGGTCCCAGAAGGGCTCGAGCGCGATGCCGCACAAGCGCAATCCGGTGAAGTGCGAGCAACTGTGCGGCCTCGCCCGTGTCGCTCGGGCGAACGTGCAGGCCGGTCTGGAAGACGTCGCACTGTGGCACGAGCGCGACATCTCGCACTCGTCGGTCGAGCGCATCGTGCTGCCGGATTCGGCCATGCTCGCGTACTACGCGCTGGTGAAGTTCCGTTCGATCGTCGACGGGATGCACGTCTATCCCGAACGGATGCTCGAGAACCTCGACACGTCCTACGGCCTTGTCTTCAGCCAACCGGTGCTGCTCGCGTTGGTGGAGGCGGGCCGTTCGCGCGACGACGCATACAGGATCGTGCAGCGCAACGCGATGACCACATGGGAGCAGCGCCGTCCCTTCCTCGACGTGCTGCGCGACGACCCCGAGGTCACGTCGTCGCTCTCCGACGAGCGGTTGGCGGCCTGTTTCGACCTCAAGCGGGCGCTCGCGAACGCGGGCCGTGTGTTCGACGCGCTCGACCGGGAGGACGGGTGAGCGTCGCACTTCCGCACCTCTACCGTGGAAAGGTGCGCGACCTCTACGAGGTCGACGAGCGGCGCATGCTCATCGTCGCGTCGGATCGCATCTCGGTCTTCGACGTCGTGCTCGACGACGACATCCCCGACAAGGGCCGGGTGCTCACAGGTATCTCGTCCTACTGGTTCGACGAGACGCGCGACCTCTTGGCGAACCACGTCATCTCGGTCGACCCGGCCGACTTCCCGGCGGGGGCCGGGCCCGACGTCGGGGGCCGGGCCATGCTCGTGAGGCGCACGGAGCCCGTACGTCTCGAGTGCATCGCCCGCGGCTACTTGTTCGGCGGCGCGTGGGACGAGTACCGCGAACGCGGCACGGTGCAGGGCCGCCGCATGCCCGGCGGGATGCAGCAGGCCGAGCCCCTGCCCGAGCCGCTGTTCACGCCGACGACGAAGGCCGAGGAGGGTCACGACCTGCCGCTCACCGACGCCGAGGCGGCCGAGCTCGTCGGCGCCGACCGGTTCGAGCGCATCCGCGACCTCGCGCTCGCGGTCTACCGGTTCGGCGCCGATCTGGCCGCGACGCGCGGCGTGATCCTCGCCGACACGAAGGTCGAGTTCGGCGTGCTCGACGGCGACGACGACGACGGTGACGCGGAGCTCCTCCTCATCGACGAGGTGCTCACCCCGGACTCTTCGCGCTACTGGCCCGTCGACGAGTACAAGCCCGGCACCTCGCCGCCGAGCTTCGACAAGCAGTACGTGCGCGACTACTACCTCGGCACCGCGTGGGGCCGCACCGCTCCGGCGCCCCGGCTCCCGCGCGACATCATCGAGGGCACGCGGGCCCGCTACGTCGAGGCCTACGAGCTGATCACGGGCCGCAGTTTCGACGAGTGGTACGGCCCAGGGCGTTGAGCCGTGCCAGGTAGCATCGATTGGCGATGACCTTGTTCGAAGCTCGCATCGAGATCACGCACCGGCCGGGAATCCTCGACCCGCAGGGTGCCAATGTCGAGCGCGCGCTGCCGGCGCTCGGTTACCAGAACGTGCGCGACGTGCGAGTGGGCAAGAGCATCCGGCTGGTGCTCGACGCGCCCGATGCGGAGACCGCGGCGGCACAGGTCGAGGAGATGTGCCACCGCCTGCTCGCCAATCCCGTGATCGAGCACTACGCGGTCGAGCTCATGGCGATCGCCGCCGAGCCCGCGGAGGCGTCGGCGCGATGAGCGTGCGGATCGGCGTGGTCGTGTTTCCGGGCACGAACTGCGAGCTCGACGTGCTCGAGGGCGTGGAACGTGTCGGCGCTTCCGGCGAGCTCCTCTGGCATGCCGATGCCGATCTGCACGGGGTGGATGCCGTCGTCGTGCCGGGCGGGTTCGCCCACGGCGATTACCTCCGCACCGGTGCGATCGCCCGGTTCTCGCCCATCATGGACTCGGTGCGGGCCTTCGCCGACGCGGGCGGCCCCGTGGTCGGCATCTGCAACGGCTTTCAGGTGCTGACGGAAGCCGGGCTCCTGCCCGGCGCGTTGCAGAAGAACGCCGGTCTGAAGTTCCTGTGTGAGACCGCGACGTTGCGGGTCGAGACCGCGGCGTCCGCGCTCACACTCCTGGCCCGCCCGGGCGACGAACTGCGTATCCCGATCAACCACTTCGAGGGCAACTACGTGTGCGACCCGGCGACGCTCGAACGGCTCCGGGCCGACGAGCGGATCGTCCTGCGCTACGTCGACAACCCGAACGGGAGCCTCGACGACATTGCGGGCATCTGCAGCGAGGGGCGCAACGTCGTCGGCCTGATGCCGCACCCCGAGCGGGCGTCCGACACCTTGCTCGGCTCCACCGACGGCGTCGTGCTGCTGCGGTCGCTCGTCGCGGCGGCGGTCGCCGATCTGGCTGCCACGGGCTGACCTGCGTGCGTCCGGCGCAGGAAGCTCTCGCCCGCGCGCTGCGCGAGCACGCCATCCGCACGGGCGAGTTCGTGCTGGCTTCCGGTCGACGTTCGGAGTGGTACGTCGACGGGCGGCTCGTCACCTTCCGGGGTGATTGCGTCGACATCGTCGGTGACGCGGTGATGGAGGCGCTCGATGGCGCCGGCGGTGTCGACTTCGACGCCGTGGGTGGTCTCGCCATCGGCGCCGACCCGGTCACGGTCGCGGTCGCTCGCGCCAGCGGCGCGCGCGGGTTCGCCGTCCGCAAGGAAGCGAAGGACCACGGCGTGGGGGGCCGGATTGCCGGCCCCCTCGAGCCGGGGGATCGCGTCCTCGTCGTCGACGACACGGTGACGAGCGGCGGATCCATCTTGCAGGCCGTCGATGCGGTGCGCGACTACGGGTGCTCCGTGGTCGCGGCCGCGGCGCTGCTCGACCGCGGTGGCGAGCTGGCCGCCCGCCTACGCGGAATCGGGGTGCAGTACGTGACGGTATTGACTGCGGCCGAGTTGGGGTTTTCGGCCGGTTCGTGAGGCGCGATCAGCCGCGTGTACGGGCAATTCCGCCTCGGCTCAGCACTTCAGCCGGCACGCCGACTTCGCGCCAAGTCGAGTAGGAGATACCTTTCGCTTCGCTGTACGGCGCCACCACTTTCACGAAAGCTTTTTCCAGTGCCGCGATGCTCTCGCCATTGCTCGAGGCGGTGTGGCGTTCGAGCTCCGCTTCGAGGTCCTTGCGCTGCTGAAGCAGGTGAACGCGCTCGAACGCCGTAGCGTCCCGCATTGCGGACTTGATGTCATTCAGTTGCTTCTTGATTGATTCGGGCGTGCGCTTTCTGCCTCGCTTGGGGCGATGCTGCTCGAGCGCCTCGAGGTAGGTCCGGACGACGCGGCTCTGCTCGCGGCCTTGCGCCAATGCGCGCTTGTGCTCGGCCGACATGGCAGTGGATTTTCTCCGTGAGGGCATGACAAAGGCTCCAAATAGACGGCGATGCTATTCGCCATGTTAGCTCGTGTTGTACTCAATTTTGACGCGGCTTCACAAGTTAAGGTGGCAATCCATGGAGCCGCTGCACCGTCGCCTCGGTATGACCGATGCGGAGTACGAGGCCGTTTTGGGCGAGTTGGATCGCGCGCCAACGGACCTCGAGCTCGCCATGTATTCGGTGATGTGGTCGGAGCACTGCTCCTACAAGTCCTCCCGCCGGTACCTGCGGCGATTCCCCACAGCGGCCCCGTGGGTCCTGGTCGGTCCCGGTGAAGGAGCCGGTGTGGTCGACGTGGGCGACAGCATTGCGATCGCGGTGCGGATCGAGAGCCACAACCACCCGTCCGCGGTCGAGCCGTACCAGGGCGCGGCTACGGGTGTCGGGGGAATCATCCGAGACATCTTCTCCATGGGCGCACGCCCGATCGCGCTCATGGATCCGTTGCGCTTCGGCGACCTCACCGACGCGCGCACGCGGTATCTCTTCGAGGGCGTCGTCGCGGGCATCAGCGGCTACGGCAACGCGGTCGGTGTCCCAACCGTCGGCGGCGAGGTCGTGTTCGACGACGCGTACCGCGGGAACCCGCTCGTGAACGTGCTGTGTCTCGGTGTGTTGCCCAAGGAGCGTCTCGTGCTTGCGCGCGCCGAAGGCGTCGGCAATCTTGCGGTCCTCTTGGGTGCGTCGACCGGGCGCGACGGCATCGGCGGCGCGAGCGTGCTCGCGTCCGCGGGTTTCGAGGAAGGTTCCGAGCAGAAGCGCCCGTCGGTCCAAGTCGGCGACCCGTTCGAGGAGAAGAAGCTCATCGAGGCGTGCCTGGCGTTGCTCGACGCGGGTCTCGCGGTCGGCGTTCAGGACCTCGGTGCTGCCGGCCTGTCGTGCGCGGCATCCGAGACCGCGGCCAAAGCAGGCGTCGGGATGGATGTCGACGTCGCGCGCGTGAAGCACCGCGAGCCGGGGATGACGCCGGTCGAGATCATGACGTCCGAGAGCCAGGAGCGGATGCTCGCGATCGTCCGACCCGAGGATCTCGCCGAGGTCATGGCCCTGTGCGACCGCTGGGAGATCACTGCTTCGGTCGTCGGTCGGGTCACCGCTACCGGCCGCTTCCGGGTGTACGAGGGTCTCTTCGACGCAACCGGCGTACCGGGGGCGAACCCCGCGCCTCCCACGGGCGACGGTCCGGTCGCGTTGTCGTCGGACGCGGCTGCGCTCGCCGATGTGCCGGCGGGGAGCCTCGGTGACGGGCCCGACTACGACCGCCCGGTCACCCGTCCGCCCGGTCAGGATCGCCGGGTCGCCGACGATCCGTGGCCCGAGCTCCACCGCAGGTTCCCGGCGGGCACCGACCTGTCCGGCGAGCTCCTCGCGCTCCTCGCGACGCCCACGATCGCCGACAAGTCGTGGATCTCGCGTCAATACGACCATCAGCTGTTCCTGAACACCGTCATCGGCCCGGGCGGCGATGCCGCGGTGTTGCGCGTCAAGGGCACGCGGAATGCGCTCGCGCTCTCCACCGATTGCAACGGCCGGTACTGCGCGCTCGAACCGGCCATCGGGGCGCGCCTTGCGGTGCTCGAAGCGGCTCGCAACGTGTCGTGCTCGGGGGCACGCCCGATCGCGCTCGTCAATTGCCTCAACTTCGGCAACCCGGAGCACCCCGAGGTGATGTGGCAGTTCGCGGAAGTGGTCGACGGGATGAGCGCGGCGTGCGAACAGCTGCAGATACCCGTGATCGGCGGCAACGTCAGCTTCTACAACGAGTCGCGCGGCTCCGACATCCCGCCGACGCCCGTCGTCGGCGTGATCGGCCTCGTCGAGAACCTCACCGCGGTGCCGCCGTCGGTACCGCTCGCACCGGGCTGTCGCATCGTCGTGCTCGGCGCGACGCGTGCGGAGCTCGGCGGGTCGGAATGGGCTGTTCGTCACGGCCTGGTGAACGGCCGGCCCCCCGCCGCCGACGTGGCGACCGCCGCCGCGCTGCACGACGTGGTGCGCGCGCTCGTCGCCGACCGTGCCGTCGCGTCGGTGCACGACTGCTCGGAGGGCGGGCTCGCCGTCGCGCTGGCCGAGATGGCGATTCAGGGTGAGACCGGGTTCCGTGTCGACCTCGGCAACGTCGCGGGCGACGACATCGACGTCGTCGCGGCGTGCTTCTCGGAGTCGGCGTCGCGGGTCGTGGTGGCCGTCGAGCCGGCGCGGCTCGCGGAGGTGACCCGCCGAGCGGGTGAAGGCGGTGTCCCCGTCATGGAGATCGGTGGGTCCGGTGGTGACCGCCTCATCGCAGAGGGCGCGTTCGACCTGTCGTTGGCCGACGCCACCCACGCGTGGCGCGACGCGATCCCGAACGCGCTCGGCGTCGCCACTTCGAGCTGAGCGCGTCGCCCGTCACGGAGTGTCAGGCTCGGCCGCGCCTCGCCTCGAGCTCGACGAGCGCGTCGTCGGGAACCGCGAGGTCGCCGTACCCGGTGCCGACGGCGAGGCCCGGCTTGTAGCGGCCGTGGTAGTCGGACCCGCCGGTCGGGACGAGGCCGTGACGGCGAGCGAGCGCGCGATACATCGCCCGCTCTTCGGGCGAGTAGCGCGCGTACTCGCACTCGAGCCCGTCGAGCCCCGCGGTTGTGAGGCGGCCGACGAACTGCGACAGCGCCTCGTCTTCCAGCTGCAGCGAGCCGGGGTGTGCGAGCGAGGTCACCGCGCCGGACCGGTGCGCGAGGTCGATGGCCTCCTCGGCTGCGAGGCGGGCCCGCTCGACGTACGCCGGGCGTCCCTTGGCGAGCCACCGTTCGAAGGCTTCGTCGATCGACCCGACCTGCCCCTTGCGCATCAGGACCGCCGCGACGTGCGGACGCCCGACCGCGCCCGTGCCGGCCTCGTCGAGCACCTCGTCCAGGGAGATGTCGATGCCCGCCTCACGTAGCCGGTCGACGATCTGCTCGTTGCGCGCCACGCGCGCGTCCTGCAGCTCGCGCAGCCGGGGCTCGAGGGGCCCGTCGGCATCGGGAAAGTAGACGAGCAGGTGCATCGCGCCGACGCCGGGCGGCACCGCGCACGAGAGCTCGCACGCGGGGACGACCCGCACCCCGTACTCCACGCCGGCCTCGGTCGCCTCGGCGACGTGGTCGAGGGTGTCGTGGTCGGTGACCGCGAGGGCGGTCAGCGGCACGCGCGCCGCGAGAGCGACGAGCTCGCGCGGCGTGTCGGTCCCGTCGGAGACGCGCGAGTGCGTGTGAAGATCGATCACCCGAGCAGCCCCGCCCGGTCCAGGTATGCGACGACGTCGCCGGCGGAGTCGGCGGGATCGCGCCCCTCGGTCCGGACGGTGACCTCGGGCTGCAACGGCGGCTCGTACGGGTCGGACACCCCCGTGAACGCGGGAACGTCGCCCGCGCGCGCCCGCGCGTACAAGCCCTTCACGTCCCGCTCCTCACACAGGTCGATGGGCGTATCGACGAACACTTCGACGAAATCGTCCATCCATCCGCGCACCTCGTCGCGGACGGCGCGGTACGGCGAGATGGCGGCGGTGATCGCGACGACGCCGTTGCGGGCGAGCAACGAGGCGACGAACCCGATCCGGCGGATGTTGGTGTCGCGGTCCTCCTTCGAGAACCCGAGGCCCCTCGAGAGGTGCTCGCGCACCTCGTCGCCGTCGAGCACCTCGACCCGCCGGCCGCGCTCCCGTAGCTGCGACGCGACGATCCCGGCGATGGTGCTCTTCCCCGCGCCCGACAACCCGGTGAACCACAGACAGAAACCTCGGGCCTCGTCGGTCACGGCTGGCGAACGTAGCGGACGGGATGTGACGCACGCCCCAGAACGGAAGGGGCCGGTCGAACGGGGTGTGCGCCCGGCCATGCGATACTCGGGGTGATGGATTCGCACATCGGGGAAGCCTGCGGCGTCTTCGGGGTCTACGCCCCCGGCCAACCGGTTGCGAACCTCGTGTACCTCGGCCTCTACGCGCTCCAGCACCGGGGCCAGGAGTCGGCCGGCATCGCCGCGAGCGACGGCCAGACGATCACGGTCGTGAAGGACATGGGTCTCGTCACGCAGGTCTTCGACGAGCGCCGCCTCGCACCGCTCGACGGGCACCTCGCCATCGGCCACGTCCGCTACTCCACCACCGGCTCGAGCAACTGGGGCAACGCGCAGCCCGTGTACCGCTCCGTCGGCGACGCCGGCTTCGCGCTCGGCCACAACGGCAACCTCACCAACACCGAACGGCTTGCCTCCGATCTCGGGATGCTCCCCGGCTTCGCCGCACCGGTCTCCGACGCCGACTCCACGAGCGATTCCGATCTCGTCGCCGAGCTGATCGCGCGCGAATACCGCGCCACACTCCGTTCCGACGGGCGCGACCTCGAGAACGCACTCGAACGCGTGCTTCCGAGCCTCGAAGGCGCGTTCTCGTTCGTGATGATGGACGAAGCCCATCTCGTGGGCGTGCGCGACCGTCACGGCTTCCGGCCGCTCGTGCTGGGCCGGCTCGACGACGGCTGGGTCGTCGCCAGCGAGACGGCGGCGCTCGACATCATCGGCGCCCACTTCGTACGCGAGGTGGAGCCCGGTGAGATGGTCGTCGTCGACGCCAACGGCGTGCGCAGCCACCGCTTCGCCGAGGCGACGCCGAAGCTTTGCCTCTTCGAGTTCGTGTACTTCGCCCGTCCCGACAGCGAGCTCTACGGCCAGCGGGTGCACCTCGCGCGTCAGCGCATGGGCGAAGAGCTGGCCCGGCAGGCCCCGGTTGCGGCCGACATGGTGATGCCGGTCCCCGAGTCGGGCGTCCCCGCCGCGCAGGGCTTCGCCCGGGCATCGGGCATTCCCTACGGCGACGGCCTCGTGAAGAACCGCTACGTCGGGCGCACGTTCATCCAGCCGACGCAGCGTGAGCGCGGGCTCGGCGTGCGCATGAAGCTGAACCCGCTGCCCGAGAACATCAAGGGTAAGCGGCTCGTCGTCGTCGACGACTCGATCGTGCGCGGCACCACCACCCGCCAGGTCGTCGCGATGCTGCGCGAGGCGGGCGCGGCGGAGGTCCACTTCCGCGTCTCGTCGCCGCCGTACCGCTGGCCCTGCTTCTTCGGTATGGACACCGGCCGGCGTTCCGAGCTGCTCGCGGCCGACCTGTCGGTGGGCGAGATCCGCGACTACATCAACGCCGACTCGCTCGCGTACCTCGAGCTCGAGCGGCTCACCGCGGCCACGGGCGCCGCACCGAGCGCGTTCTGCACCGCCTGCCTGTCGGGCGAATACCCGGTCGAGGTGCCCCGCTCCGACGGCAAGCACGTGCTCGAGGTCGTGGACCTGACCGGGCCGCTCTCGCAGCTCTGATGGCACCCGAGCGCGACGACGCGTCGCGCCCCTTGAGCTACGCGGACGCGGGCGTCGACATCGCGGCGGGCGACAAGGCCGTCGAACTGCTCAAGGCCCACGTGCGGTCCACCTTGCGACCCGAGGTGGTCGGCGACATCGGCGGCTTCGCGGGCCTGTTCTCGATCGGGCGGTTGACGGCCCGCGATCCGCTCCTCGTGGCGTCCACCGATGGCGTCGGCACCAAGTCGCTCGTCGCCGCCCGTATGGGCCGCTACGACACGATCGGCATCGACGCCGTGGCGATGTGCGTGGACGACATCGCCGCGAGCGGTGCCGAGCCGCTGTTCTTCCTGGACTACGTGTCGGTCGGGCATCTCGTTCCCGAGATGGTCGAGTCGATCGTGGCCGGTGTCGCCGCGGGCTGTCGCGACGCGGGATGCGCGCTCCTCGGCGGCGAGATGTCGGAGCACCCCGGGATCATGGAGCCGGGCGAGTTCGATCTCGTCGGCTTCGCGGTCGGCGCGGTCGACCGCGCCGGGGTGCTTCCCGCGGGGGTTGCCGCGGGTGACGTCGTGATCGGCATCGACAGCCCGGGCCTGCGGTGCAACGGTTACTCGCTCGCGCGGCGCGCGCTGCTCGAGGTCGCGGGTCGATCACTCGAAGAGCCCGCGTGGCCCGGTGCCGCGCATTCGCTCGGCGACGAGCTGCTCCGGCCGAGCGTGATCTACTCGCCCGCGCTGTTGCGCCTCCGGGCCGAGGTCGACGTGCACGCGTTCGCGCACGTGACGGGCGGTGGCATCGTCGGAAACCTCTCGCGCGTGCTGCCCGACCATTGCGACGCGAAGGTGACGCGAGACACATGGCCGGAGCCGCTGATCTTCCGCGAGATTCAGCGCGCGGGCTCGATCCCCGACGACGAGATGGAGCACGTCTTCAACCTCGGCCTCGGAATGCTCGCCGTCGTCGACCCTGACGACGCGCCGCGCGCGCTCGAGATCGTCCGGGCCGCAGGCCGGCAGGCGTTCGCTGTGGGCGAGATCCGCTCGGGCACCGGTCGCGTCACGCTCGCCCGGGCCTGATCGACCGGCGATACCGGTCATCGCGGGCGCCCGGGCCGCTCGCGAGCATCCGTTCCGAGCGTGAGCCGGCACGAGCGCCCGCGCGCGCCCCGAGGTATCCCGAGGTATGACGTGGTCCCTTCAGGGGCCCGGGACCGGGAGCATTGCTACACTCGGTTTATCGAACCAGGGTTCGCCCAGAAGATACGCTGGTGGACGAATCGGACAGGGGAGACAACTCCCTCTAGGATCCGGGCGGGCCAAGGGGGGCTGGAACGGTTGGCAACGACGCGGGGGGCGCCGGGCCATGACAACTGGAGGACCCATGCAGGGAACACCTGACCAGGACGCGCTGCTCACACCTTCGGAGGTGGCAGCGATGTTCCGGGTGAACCCGAAGACGGTGACCCGCTGGGCACGGGCCGGGAAGATCTCGGCCATCCGCACATTGGGTGGGCATCGACGCTTCCGGGCGTCGGAGATTCGCCGGTTCCTCGAGCAGGTCGAGGACAGCTCGCAACTCTGAGACTGTTCGCAGTCTTTTCCGACGACGCGTCTCACGTTTCTTGCGCCGCTACGTGAGCGCGTCGTGTCGCGCGCGCTCGCCTGCGACGCGGCGCGCGTGCACCGTCGCGCTCCTGAACGACACCTGCACCTGACCGTCTTCGATCACCGGGTCGAAGCCGGTCGCCGGGCCGCCGGTCAGCTCGTCGCGCAAGGCCCCGAGCACCGCGTCGCTGTCTGACGCGTCGGTGAGCACGTGTTGCACCGCGATGGTGAACGGCTCCGGTGTCTCGCACCGTTCGAGTGGACCGACCTCCGACCGCACCACGTCCGCGAGCTCATCGACCAGGAGACATCCCGCGTGCGACGGGTCGAGCCGGCGGTGCAGCGAATCGAACGCGGCGCGCACGTCATCCCCCGGCGCAACCATGTCGGAGACGATCACCCGTCCCCCGGGCCGGCACACCCTCGCCATCTCGGCGACCGCCCGGGCCGGGTCCGGGACGTGGTGCAGCGCGCTGCGGCAGACGACGAGGTCGAAGGACCCATCGATGAACGGCAGACGGGTGGCGTCACCCTCCTGGAGGAGCACGTTGCGAACGCCTGACTGTCGGAGACGTTGCGCGCCCAACTGAAGGAGCGCAGGGGTGAGGTCGAGCCCGACGACCTGATGCACGTGCGGAGCGAGCTCCTCGGCGACATGGCCCGCACCGCAGGCGACGTCCAGCACCAGCATCGCGGGGTCGAGGGCGTCGACCCATGCCGGCGCCCGGCGCACGGCGAACACCGCCTCCGGCCCGGAGAAGAGCCCGGTCTGTCGCTCGAATGACCCTCGGGTGATCTCGCTGTGATCGCCGTCGTCCATGCCGCCCATCGTGGCCTCGGCCCGGGCGTCCGTCGACCCCTGCCGTGCGTGGAACTGACTTGGAATCGGCGCCGCGTTGAGTGCCGCACGGCACGACAAACGCGAGGTCGATCGCGCTGACAGCAGTTCCCATATCTCGGCGCCGCGTCGTGAACGGACGGCGACGGCGGATCGGCGGCCTGGTCACGGCCGTAGTCCTCGCGTCCGGTCTCGGTGTCGTGCAGGCCGGGCGCGTGCACGCATCGGGGGCGCCGACGGTGATCGACTACGCGACGCCGGGGTCGTTCCCGTTCGGCACCGCGTTCGACGGCACGGGCCGCGCATGGGTCGCGCTCCCGGGTTGCGACGCGCCGGCCACGTGCTCTTCCTCTTCACCGCCGGGCAAACTCGCGCTGTTCGACCCGAGCACGCAGACGTGGCCGACAACAGTGTCGCTTCCGGCCGGATACGGCCAGCCGGTGTTCGTCGCGCTCGACCCGTCCGGCAAGGTCTGGTTCACGATGCCGGTGACGAACACGCTCGGCGTCTACGACCCGGGGTCCGGCGCGCTGTCGCAGTGGACGATTCCGACGCCGAACGGCGGCCCGTGGGGCCTCACCATCGACCACAACGGCCGGCTCTGGTTCACGGAGCACTTCGGCAACAAGGTCGGGTCGTTCGATCCCGTGTCCCATGCGTTCACCGAGCTCGCGACCGCCGCCGGCAACAGCAATCCGTACGGCATCACGGTCGACGCCGGCAACAACGTGTGGTTCACGGAGAACAACGAAGCAGTCGCGCGCATCGGCGAAGTGACCGCGGGTGGTGCGCTCAACGAGTACGGAATCCGAAACACGGCGACTGCCGGCACCGGTCTCACACCTCACCAGATCACCGTCGATCCTTTCGGCAACGTGTGGTGGTCCGAAGGCTTCGCGGCCGCCGTCGGCAAGCTCGACGTTGCGAACGCACAGCCCGGCACGAACAACGGCGTCACGGAGTTCCCGTACAACGCGCCGTGCTGTGGTGCGCACACTTCGGGGATCGCTGCGGACGGGCAGGGCCTGATCTGGCTCGACGACTCGTTGCGGGCCACGTTCGGCTCGCTGCCGATCGGCGGAGGCAACTTCACGTTCTACAGCAGCCCGAAATCGCACCCGCACGACGGTCTCAATGTCGACGCGCGCGGTCGCGTGTGGTTCGACGAGGAGATGGGCAACGCGCTGGCCGAAGTGATCCCGAACAACGCCCCGCCGGCCGCGACACAGGTCGGTAGCGGGGTGGTGATGGACGGATTCGGCGGGCTCCACCCGTTCTCCGTCGGTGGGGCGCCGGCGCCGGCGCCGCCGTTCGTGCAAGCGCCGTACTGGCCGGGCTGGGACATCGCGCGCGGCGTTGCCCTCGTGCCGAATGGATCGGGCCGGCCGTCGTCGGGCGGGTACGTGCTCGACGGTTTCGGCGGGCTCCATCCGTTCGGCATGGAAGGGAACGTCCCACCGAGTGGCACGATCAGCGGACCGTACTGGCTGAACTGGGACATCGCGCGTGGGGTTGCACTCCTGCCGGGTGCGCAGCCGCGCGGAGGGTTCATCGTGGACGCGTGGGGCGCGTTGCACTGGTTCAGCATCGGCCCGGCGACGCCCGCGCCGGCGGTCACGGAGAGCCCGGGCACGTTCAACCCGAACGCCGCGCTGGCGCGCGGGGCGTTCATCCTTCCCGACGGCTCCGGCGGCTACGTCGTGGACGCGTTCGGCGGCATGCACGCGTTCGCCCTCAGCGGCGCGCCGATGCCGCACGCCACGATCGGCGGCGGCGCTTCGTGGGCGGGGTGGGACATCGCGCGCGGCGCCTCCCTCGCAGCATCGACGAACGGCCTGGTGCTCGACGGCCTGGGCGGCCTGCACGCGTTCTGGTTCGGCACCGCGGCGGTTGCCGCTCCGGCCATCACTGGCGCGCCGTACTGGCCGGGCTGGGCCATCGCCCGCGCGATCGGCATGTGACCGACGTCGCGACGTCGTGATCGTGTCAACCCGAGGTTGACGAGGGCTTGGCGTCAACGTACGGTTGACGCATGACGCCTGCGCCGACGGTCGCCGAGCTCGTCGCAACGATCCGGTCGGAGGCCGAGAGCACCGACGCTCTCGACCAGCTTGCGGTGGCGGCTGCAACCGTTGCCGCGCTCGCGGAGATCGGCGACTCGGTGCTGAGCCACTTCGTCGATCAATGCCGGCGCGACGGCCGTTCGTGGACCGAGATCAGCGGCGCGCTCGGTGTCACGAAGCAGGCGGCACACAAACGGTTCATGCCCGCGACTCCGCAGCTCGACCGGTTCACCAAACGCGCGCGTGCCGCGCTGCGTGCCGCGGGCGAGGAGGCCGTCTCCCTCGGTCACAACTACGTCGGTACCGAGCATCTTTTGCTCGGTCTGTACCAAGCGGGCGGCCTCGCGGCCGACGTGCTCGCGGCGGCGAACGTGACGCGCGCGAACGTGATCGAGGAGGTCGTGGCGCGAACACCCCGTGTCGCCATGCATTCGATCACGACGACACCGCCGTACACGCCGCGCGCCACGTTCGCTCTCGACCGCGCGGTCGCCGAATCACAGTCGCTCGGTCACGACTTCGTCGGAACCGAGCATCTTCTGCTCGCGCTCTTCGATGACAGCGAAGGTCTCGCGGCGAAGATCCTGGCCGACCTCGGCGCTGACCGCGAACGCACGCGGGCGCGCATCATCGAGCGGCTCAGCTGACCGACCGCGGTTTTGCTCTCGACGGGGAGGCTGCCAGGCTGTGGTGATGGACGTCGATGTGATCTTCGCGGGCGTCCCGGTCAGCGACTTCGACGCCGCGCGGGCCTGGTACGAACGCTTCTTCGGGCGGCCCCCCGACGTCGTCGCGCACGAGAGCGAGGTGATGTGGCGGGTGACGGACCGCGGATGGCTGTACATCCTCCGCGATCCGGACCGCGCCGGCAGCAGCATCGTCACCATGGCAGTGCCAGACCTCGACGAGGCCGCGTCCGCGCTCACTGCTCGCGGAGTGTCGCCCGGCGCGATCGAGCCAGAGGGCGACGCAGGTCGGAAGTCCGTCGTGGCGGATGCGGACGGGAACTCGATCGCGCTCATCGAGGTCGCCGGCGACGGCTGACCGGGTTGTCCCGCGGCCAGGGGCTCGAGAGCCCCCGGCCGGCAGGTCACCGTGTGGCCGGGGCCGGCGTCGATCCGGCGACCCCACGCTTTTCAGGCGTGTGCTCTGCCGACTGAGCTACCCGGCCGTGTTTTCCAGGTCGATTCGGCTTCGGCGTCCCGGCCGTCCGGCCACGCCTCCGCTTCATCTCCCGTATTCTCGGGTCGATTCCGCTTCGGCATCCCGGCCGTCCGGCCACGCCTCCGCTTCATCTCCCGTGTTGTCCGGGTCGATTCCGCTTCGGCGTCCCGGCCGTCCGGCCACGCCTCCGCTTCATCTCCCGTGGTACTGGGGTCGATCCCCCGCGGTCCTGACGGGATTTGAACCCGCGGCCTCCGCCTTGACAGGGCGGCGTGCACTCCAAACTGCACCACAGGACCAGATGCGAACCCTCGCCGTACGGCGACGGGACCGTGCCCCCAGGGGAGTTCGAATCCCCGTTACCGCCTTGAAAGGGCGGCGTCCTGGGCCACTAGACGATGGGGGCTCGACTGCACCGGAGGCCGCGCATCCTACCAGTCCGCTCGAGATCGCCTCAGGGACGCGCATTGGTGCGCGCGGCCCATGCGCAGTGCTCCGGCTCTTCCCTATACTGCGCAAATCGGTCAAAGAGCTGGGTAGGGGCCGACGCCGATGTGGAGGGTGACACACCGGCACGACGAGGCAGGGTGACATGGACGACGGCAGGACCACGGCGGGGCTCGAGGTCGCGCGCGACCGGATGTTCGGCAGCGACATTCACGACGCGTTGGCGTCGACTCAGGTCCTCGGGCTGGTGATGAGCCTGCGGGTGCGGATCGGCGACGCGCTGATGGCCGAGGTTGCGGGCGCGTCGGTGGCCGCGATCGACGAGTGGTGCGAGGGCTGGCTCGAGCTGCCACCCGCGGCCGAGGCGCGGCTGCGCCTGGTCGACACGATCCTCGGGTCCTTCGACGATCACGGCGTCTCGGAGCTCGTCTCGCACGAGTGGTTCACCACACCGAACCTGAGCCTCGGAGGCAGGACGCCCGCGTCCGTGGTGCAGACGGGGGAGCCCACTGACGTCGCGCCCGCACTCCTCGTCGCGGCACGGGCGTCGATCAGCTGACGCGACCGCTCAACGGCTGCTGAAGCGGCCGTACTCGCCGCCGTCGTCACCACGGCGACCGAACGGCCACCACTTGCGCCGCGCCCTGCGCCGGTCCGCTTCGATGTCGCGGATTGCTTCGGGTTCGGCCTGCGTGACGATGTCCTCGGCCTCGTCGAGGATGGCCTCGATGTCGTCGGGCGACTCGTCGGGCTCGGCCTCGACGGTCGATCGCGCCAGCGAGCCGACGGCATAGGTGCCGTCGATCAGCGACGGCTCGTAGCGCGGGCAGTTCTCGGGGCACCGCCAGGGAGCCTCCGGTGCCAGGTCGAGCACACAGAACCGGGCCGTCTCCCCGCCCGCGTACGAGCGGCTCTCGAAGTGCCGGCAGTCCTCACGCATGGGCATCGCACAAGTGTCGCGCCGCGGCGCTCGTCGCCGTCGTGGGCGTCGAGAATCTGCGCGCCGCGTGGAACCTCCGGCACGGGTGCCGCGTCTGGATCGGTGTACGCGCGGCCAATCCGTCGGACGGGTCGCGCCGTACACAACGAGGCTCGTTCACCATGTCTGCCGTCACGACCGCACGGCGCGCCGGGATCTGGGGGAAGCCTCGCCGAAACCCCCCTTCGGCGAAGCTCCCCTGGAGCCCGCCAGTCTCGTGTGGCGGGCGGCGTGCAGCGGGTCGCGGATGGTCGTTCCGGTCTGACCGGCACGCGACGGGGCAGGCGCGTGCCGGCCGGGCCGGGCGTTGGTCCGGCTCGGCGGCCCTGGCGCGTCAGGTCGAGGGCGGCGTGGTGTGCGGTGCCGTCGTGGGTGGCGGCGTCGTCGTGGTCGTCGTCGTCGTTGTCGTCGTGGTCGTGGTTGGCGTGGGGAGCGTGCCGGGACCCTTGAGTGGGCCGCCCGTCGCCGGCGGCGGTGTCGTGTCCGACGGCGCCGGGCCCGCGAACGTCACGGTTGGCGGTGGGATCGTCGCGATCGGCTGCGGTGGTGTCGTGGCCCCGGGCGCATTCGTCGTTCCGCCGGCCGCGCTCGCCGCCGTGTCGGTGGTCGCGACGGCGCCCGCGACGTTCGCCGGGGCATTTGGTGGTGTGCTCGGCGGCGCCGGGGTCGAGGTCGTCACGTGATCGAACCCCGAGGCGCGCACTCGATGTGACGGCGACGGTGTGGGATTTGACGTCGCCACGACCCGGAGCTGCGGCCCCGCCGTGCTCGTGCTCTTGTGGTCGCCGCGCAGCAGCCCGACCACCGCGATGACGCCGAACACCACGCACGCGACGACGATCGTCGCCAGCATCTGCTCCTCGGCGCTGCGTCCGGCACGCCGCCGGTGCGCCCGCGTGACCCTGCCCGTCTTCACGTTCCCATCTCCGGAGTAGACGCCCCAGAATGCCTACGACCGTGAGTTCATGACGCCCGAGCGCGTCATGAGGTTCCAAGAAACCGTCTTGGACGTGCAATGGTGCCATCAGTGGCAAGCGCGGTCCATGGTGAATGTTGCCGGACCCGTCACCCCCCGGGCGGACACGGTGATGTCGTCCCGGGCGCGTCGGTCACGGAGGTCGTCGTCGACGAAGTCGTCGAGCTGCTGGAGCTCGTCGGCGACGGTGTTGCGCACTGCCCCGCCGGCGGCGCGGCCGTCGTGGTCGTGGTCGGTGGGACCGTGGTCGTCGTCACAGGCCCCATGACGGGTGCGAGGCTCGGTTCCGGCTCCGCTACGACCACGGGCGCGCCGGCCTGGCCTGCGCTCCATGTGGGCGGCGAGCCGCCTGCACCGTTCGCCGGAGGTCCGGCGCGGGCCGACGGCCCGACGCGCGGGACCGCCGCTGACGTCGGGGTCGACGCCGATGCCGGCGACGGTCGGGTTGCACCGCGCAG
>JAMXLJ010000022.1 GCA_024281095.1 Acidimicrobiia bacterium
GCTTGTGCGCCCGACAACGCGCCACTGCGCAGCCGCTCCTCGATCGCGGGGAGTTCGTCGACCTTGCGGGCGGTGTCGAGCTGGCTCCGTGCCGCGGCGACCGACATCCCCGACCACTTCGCCATGAACTCGGCCGCCGACCGATGCCCCGTGCGTTCCCACGCACGCGTCTCCTCGACACGGCGCGACAGCAACGTGACCGCCGCGTTCATGCGTTGCGCACCCGCGAGCACCGTCTCCCAGATCGGTACGACGTCGGGATGCGCGATCGCGTCGGGTTCGAGCGCATCGACGAACGCACCGATCGCCGCATCAAGGTCTCGCGCCTCCGCCAACCCGATCACAGCCCGAGTATGAACGGGGGGTGTGACAGCTATCCTTGCGGTGTTGCGCACACGCGTCGTCAGCTCTCGCTTCGCAGCACTCGTGCTCGTGGTCGCGCTTTTCGGGTGCGCGGGGTCGGCGCGTCATGTCAGCGCGAAACGCGCGGCGTCGACGACGCCGCCAACAACAACGACGTCGACGCTACCGTCGGCGTCTTCACCGACGACCGCGCCGACCAGCGTCGTGACCACTTCCACCACACGCGCGCGCACGAGTGTCTCGACCCGTCTCGTCGCCGGGCCCGCGTTCCAGTCGTCCGTCGCGCCCGTTGACGCGGCGATCGTGTCAGGGTCGTGGCATCCGGGGTGTCCCGTCCCACCGGCGAACCTCCGCATGCTCACGCTTTCATATTGGGGTTTCGACAACGCGGTGCACTCGGGACGACTCGTCGTCAACGCCTCGGCCGTCTCCCCGCTCACCACCGCCTTCGGCAAGCTGTTCGCGCTGCGCTTCCCGATCGAGCGCATGGCACCGATCGACGCGTACGGCGGTGACGACGACGCGTCGGTCGCTGCGGACAACACGTCCGCGTTCAACTGCCGGCCGCCGGACGGAGGGTCGGGCTGGTCGCAGCACGCCTACGGTCTCGCCGTCGACGTCAACCCGCTGCGCAACCCGTACGTGCACGCGGACGGGTCGGTGAAGCTCTCGGTCAGCCGGCCATGGGTGGACCGGTCGCAACAGGCTCCCGGGATGATCCACAGCGGCGATCCGGTGGTGCAGGCGTTCGCGTCGGTGGGGTGGTCGTGGGGTGGTTCCTGGACCGGCGCACGGGATTACCAGCACTTCTCTGCAAACGGGCACTGAACCGGCGCGTAATCTGCCCGGGATGTCGGATTGGAGCTTCGCCGTCGTGTGGGACGGCATCGCCCGCGAGGCGCCCGAGCGCATCGCGATCGCGTGTGGCGCCCGGAAGGTGACCTTCGGCGAGCTCGCGGACCGGGCCGCCCGGCTCGCCGGATCATTCGCGGAGCTCGGCCTCCAGCCCGGCGACCGCGTCGCCATCGACATGGTCAACCGGCCCGAGTTCCTCGAGACGTTCTACGCCGCATTGAAGCTCGGGTGCGCGCCCGTCAACGTGAACTACCGCTACGGCCCGGAGGAGATCCACTACCTTCTCGAAGACTCCGGCGCACGGCTCGTGGTGCACGAAACCGAGTTCGGTGCCCCGGTGCGCATGGCCGTGCAGCGCGTGCCGTCACCGTGGCGCCCGCACACACTCGAGACGGGTGACGCGTACGAAGCGGCGGTCGACAAGGGCGCGGTCGTGCCCGGGCACCACCCGAGCGGCGACGACCTGATCTTCCTCTACACGGGTGGCACCACCGGCATGCCGAAAGGCGTCATGTGGCGCAACGACGATCTCTATGTCGCGCTGTGGCAGATGGCCCGCCCGGGCTCGGAACCGCGCGACCCGATCGCCGGCGTGCGTGCCGGCAAGCGCGCCGCCACTGCACTGCCCGCGTGTCCGTTGATGCACGGCACCGGCTTGTTCATCGCGTTGTCGACGTTGAGCGGCGGAGGCACCGTCGTGCTCATCGACCGGCCCGGCCTCGAACCTCACGTCGTGTGGGACGCGGTCGAACGTGAGAAGGTGCAGGTGTTGACGATCGTCGGTGACGCGTTCGCGCGTCCGTTGCTCGCCGCGCTCGACGAGGAACCGAATCGTTGGAAGCTCGACTCGTTGCGCGCGATCACGTCGTCGGGTGTCACGTGGAGCCCGGAGACCAAGCGCGGCCTGCTCGCTCACCTTCCCGACGTGACCCTGCTCGACTCGCTGGGTGCGTCGGAAGGCTTGATGACGCGCAGCGAGACCACGGCGGGAGCCGACATCAGGCCGGCACGGTTCGCGGTGAACGAGCGGCTCAAGGTCATCACGCCGGAGGGCACCGAGGTGCAGCCCGGCTCCGACGAGAAGGGTCTGCTCGCAGTCGGCGGTCGCATCCCGCTCGGCTACCACAACGACCCCGAGAAGACCGACGCGACCTTCAAGGAGATCGACGGGGTGCGTTACTCGCTTCCCGGCGACTGGGCGTCAGTGGACGCGGACGGCACGATCCGCTTGCTCGGCCGGGGCTCCGCGTGCATCAACACCGGCGGCGAGAAGGTGTACCCGGAGGAGATCGAACTCGTGCTGCGCAGCCACCCTGGCGTGTTCGACTGCGTCGTGGTGGGCGTGCCCGACGAGCGGCTCGGCGAAATGGTCGTCGCGGTGATCCAGCCGAGCGCCGACGCGCTGTTCGACGAGACGGAGCTGCGCAACTACTGCCGCAGCCGCACGGCGGGGTACAAGACGCCGAAGCGGATGCTCGCAGTCGAGTCGCTCAACCGATCCGCGTCGGGCAAGGCCGACTACAACGCGCTCCGCGAGATTGCCGCCAGCCTCGTGGCCGAGGGCGGCTGATGGCCCGACCGCATTTCGTGATCGACGGGTCGAACCTCGCGACCGAGGGGCGCACGATGCCGAGCTTCGCCCAGCTGCGCGAAGCAGTCGACGCGCTGCGCGGCGAGCAGCCCGACAGCACGATCACCGTGGTCGTCGACGCGTCGTTCGAGCACCGAATCGACAAGAGCGAGCAACCGGCGTTCCACGCGGCCGAGGCCGGCGGCGACGTGGTGTCGCCGCCCGCAGGCGCGATCGGGCGCGGCGACGGCTTTCTGCTGCAGATCGCGAACCGCACCGGTGGCACCGTCGTGTCAAACGACTCGTTCCAGGAGTTCCACGGCGAGTACGACTGGCTGTTCGAGCCGGGGCGATTGATCGGCGGCAAGCCTGTCCCCGGGGTCGGCTGGATCTTCTCCCTACGGTCGCCGGTCCGCGGACCGAAGAGCCACCGCGCGGTGCGGGTCGCGAAGCGCGAGGCCGGTCCGGACAAGGCAGTCACCGCGGCGATCGCGGCCGCGACGGCCGAGGCGCTGGTGCCGACGCCTTCGGGGTCGCGGCGGCGGCGCCGCCCGACGGGGCCGCCCCCGGGTGCGGTCAACGACCCGCATCCGTTCTTGATGTTTGTGATCAACCACCCGCTGGGTGACACCGTCGACGGCCTCGTGGAGGAGTTCGCGTCGCACGGCGCGTTCGTGCGCGCCGACGGAGTGCGGGCGTACGTGCCGCTGACCGCCATGGGTGAACCGCCGCCGACGCGCGCCCGTGACGTGTTGCAGCGTGGCGCGACGTGTCCGTTCGTCGTGCAGGCGTTCGACGCGCCACGCCGAGGCGTCGAGCTCGCCTTGCCGGGCTTTGCCCACATTGCGGGCGTCGCGTCGCCCGAAACCGTCGAGGCCGAGATCGGTGACGAGCCCGGCCGCCGCCAGGGAAGCCGCCCGGCGAGGAAGACCGCCCCGAAGGTCTCGAAGGCGCAGAAGGCCCAGACCGCCACGAAGAAGTCCGGTTCGCCGGCCATGAAGGGAAAGCACGACGGCGAGCGCGCCACGCGAGCGAAGAAGGTCACGACGAAGAAGAGCGCGAGCAAGAAGGCGCCCGCCAGGAAAGCACCGGCGACCACGCCCGCCGCGGACAACGCGCCGGCGAAGGACACCGCCGTGAAGCAGGCATCCACGAGGAAGAGCCCGACGAAGCAGCCTTCGACGAAGCGCACCGCGGTGAAGAAGACCGCGGTGAAGAAGACCGCCGCGAAGAAGACGGCCGCCGGCGCGGCCCAGAAGGCAACGAAGAAGAAGACCGAGACCACAACCGCGACGCCGAAGAAGGCAGCACGGAAGAGTTCGTCGACGAAGCGCCCGTCCGGGACGTCGCCGAACGGCGGGTAGCGTGCAGCGCGATGAGTGACGCGGCCGAGATCCCGGAAGTCGACGTCGAAGAGGCGCGCCGCCGCATCGGTTCCGGCGCGCTGCTGCTCGACGTGCGTGAGCCCGACGAGTGGACCGCGGGCCACGCGCCCGAGGCGGAGCACCTGCCGATGGGTCACATCGCCGAATCCCGCGAGCGGCTGCCCACCGACCGCACGATCCTCGCCGTGTGTCGCAGTGGCGGCCGCTCGGCGCGGGTCACGGCCGCCCTCGTGTCGTGGGGATACGACGTCGTGAACGTGGCGGGCGGGATGCAGGCGTGGGCCGCGCACGGCTTCGCGGTCGTCACCGACGAGGGTGGGCCCGGCCGCGTCGCGTGACCGTTGTGCGTCGCGGCCCTTGTCGGCCCGTGGCGAATGTCCGTATTCTGCACCGATCGACCACCGGCCGGCGCCCACCGGCGTCGACCGGTGGCCAGGACGGGCGGGCGGCACTCGGATCGCCCGATCGGTGGCCACGGACGGCAGGGAGCCAGGGATGGCGACATCTCGCCGGTCGGCCGCGAGCGTGCGTGCAACTGGCAGGCGTGCGCTCGCGCCGCCCGCAATGTTCATCGTGTTGTTCGCCGCGGTCGCCGGGCTGATCACGGGATTTCCCGTGGACGCGCAAGCCGATCCGGCCGCGTCCGTCGACGTGGATACCGACCCGAGCGGCGCGCACGTCGAGCTGGCCCGCGACCTGTCCTGGGTCGAGCGCGACAGCGCACCGGCGAGCCCGACCACGCCCGGCCGTGGCGGCTGCCGGCGGCGGTGGGTCCCGGCGCCGGGGCCGCTTCTGTTGCGCCCGTCGCTCGGCGAGAACAATCCCCGCCCGGCATACCTCGGGCCCGCGCCCAGCCCGGATGCGAAGCCGTATTTCGTCTACTGCGACGACACCTACGTCACGACGATCTGGGCCGTGCCCGGGCAGTTCAACGGCGGCGGCACCGCGGCCGCGCTGCGGTCGCTCGCGGAACGCCTCGTGCGCGATCTCCCGTTCCCGGACGTCGCGGTGGAGGTCAGCCCGGGCGAGCGCGGGCTCACGGGGCTCGAGAGCTGGTTCTGGGTGACCGGTTACGACGGCACCCCGCTCGTCGACACGGTCAGTGGCTTCGGAACGACCGTCGCCGTCGAGGCCCGAGCGGCCGGTGCAACGTGGAACTTCGGTGACGGCTCGGAGACCGTCGCCGGCCTCGGACGGCCCTACCCCGAGCAATCCGACGTGACCCACGTCTACGAACGTCGTTCCGGCCATGAGGGCTTATCCCTGAGCGTCGGGCTCCGGTTCGACGCGCGGTACCGCGTCGACGGTGGCCCGTGGCAGGAGCTTCCGCCGGTCGAGCGGTCCGCGGAGCGCCGCTATCCGGTCGACGAGATCCGCGCTCAGCTCCAACCGTCGTCGTGACCCTGGCGGTCACGACGGGGGTCGACCGCTAGGGTGCACGGCATGACGGGCACCTTCGTGCGGGGCGACGCGCTCGCCCGTCTCGCCGACGAGCAGTTCGACGTGCTCGTCATCGGCGGTGGCATCACCGGCGCCGGTGTCGCCCTCGACGCCGCGTCGCGCGGGCTGCGGACCGCGCTCGTGGAACGCGACGACTTCGCGTCGGGCACGTCTTCGAAGTCGTCGAAGCTCGTGCACGGCGGCATCCGTTATTTGCAGCAGCGCGAGTACCGGCTCGTGTACGACGCGCTCCGCGAGCGGCAGATCGCCCTGCGCAATGCTCCCCACCTCGTGCGCGTGCTGCCGTTCCTCATTCCGATCCTCACCCGTGACGGGCTGATCGACCGCCGCATCGCGCGGGCCCTCGGCACCGCGATGTGGCTCTACGACGTCACCGGCGGCGCTCGTATCGGAAAGCTGCACCGGCGCATCGGCAAGGCGGCCGCGCTCGAGCACATGCCGACGCTGGCGCCCGATCGGCTCGCGAGCGCGTACCTCTATTACGACGCGCAGACCGATGACGCGCGACTGACGCTCACGATCGCCCGCACCGCCGCGGTCGAACACGACGCGGTCATCGCGAACAGGACGGCCGTCGCGTCGGTGCTGAAGGGCGGCGGCGGCAAGGTGCGCGGCGTGCGCGTGCGGGCCGACGGCAACGAGTTCGAAGTGCGGGCCGACGCGGTCGTGAACGCCGCGGGCGTGTGGGCCGACGACGTCCGTGCACTCGACGAAGGCCGTCATCCGCACTCGATCCGGCCCGCGAAGGGTGTGCACATCACCGTTCCGTGGTCGAAGGTTCGCAACGACATCGCGGCCATCGTGCCGGTGCCGCGCGATCGGCGTTCGATCTTCGTGGTGCCGTGGGGCGACTTCACCTACATCGGCACCACCGACACCGACTACACGGGCCCCCTCGACGACCCGGTCTGCACCCACGAAGACGTGCAGTATCTGCTCGACGCGATGAACAAGAGCTTGTCGAGCCCGCTCGACCAGCGCGATGTCGTGGGCACATGGGCGGGCCTGCGCCCGCTGTTGGCGAGCGCCGGGAGCGAGCGCACCGCTGATCTCTCGCGCCGGCACGCGGTGGCGCGTTCGTCGAGCGGCATGGTGACGGTGACGGGCGGGAAGCTCACGACGTACCGGTCGATGGCCGCCGACGCGGTCGACGCGGTCACGAAGGATCTCGGTCGGGGCGGCGCCAGTCGTACCCGGCGTCTGCCGCTGCTCGGCGGGCGCGACTTCCAGGCCGCCGAGAGCGTCGAGCCGAGCCGGCACGAGCATCTCGCCGCTCGCTACGGCACCCTCGCCGGCGACGTGCTCTCGCTCGTCGACGAGCGGCCCGAGCTCGGCGAGCCCCTCGTACCCGGCCTGCCGTACCTGCGGGCGGAAGCCGTCTACGCCGTGCGAGCCGAGATGGCGCGGACCCTCGACGACGTGTTGAGCCGGCGAACGCGCGCGCGGCTCCTGGCGCGCGACGCGTCGGCCCGCGCCGCGGACGACGTCGCCCGCCTCGTCGGCGACGAGCTCGGGTGGCCGGACGAGACGCGCCGCGACCAGGCGGCCGCGTACCGGCAGGCCGTCGCGGCCGAGCGTGACTCGGCGAACCTGCCGGAGACCGCACTCGACTCGTCGATCGGCGCGTGAAAGCAACCGACGGTAATCCGGTTCCGCCGGTGGAGCTCGCGACGGACGGGCCGGTCCGATCGCGGCTCTCGAACGCCGCGCACGTACAACTGGAGGACGCGTTCGTGCGCCGCCTCGGTGAGGTCTGCACGGTCGTACGCGACGGCCGCGAGCGCGCTGAAGCCAGCCGCGACTGGTGGCCCATCGGGATCGCGTGGGCGCTCGAGGGAATGGTGCCCGCGCTCGGCGACGTCGTCGCCCGGCCCGCCGATGCTGCACAGGTCGCAGCCGTGCTCGCGCTGTGCAACGACGCCCACGTGCCGGTGACTCCTGCCGCCGGCCGCAGTGGCGTCTGCGGCGGCAGCGTGCCGGTGCACGGCGGGGTCGTGCTCGACCTGTTGGAGCTGCGCGGCGTGGTCGACGTCGACGAGGCGTCGCTGCTGCTCGACGTGCTGCCCGCGACGTTCGGGCCCGCGCTGGAGGAGACCCTGCAATCCGATCACGGGCTGACGCTCGGACACTGGCCCCAATCGATCGACATCTCCACGGTGGGCGGGTGGCTGGCGTGCCGCTCCGCCGGGCAGCTGTCGACGCGGTACGGGAAGATCGAGGACATGGTGGCCGGGCTCGACGTCGCCCTCGCCGACGGGCGCGTGATCCGAACCGGCGGCCTGCCCCGCGCCGCGGTGGGCCCCGACCTCACGCAGCTCTTTGTCGGCTGCGAAGGGACACTCGGTATCGTCGTGGGCGCGCGGCTTCGCCTGCATCCCGCGCCGACGTACTTCCGCGACGCGGCCTACGGGTTCGACTCGTTCACCGACGGCATCGAGGCGTGTCGCAATGTCTTGCGTCGTGGCGCGACGCCGGCTGTCCTGCGCCTGTATGACGCGGTGGAGGGCGCGCGCAGTTACGACACCGGCGACCGACACGTGTTGCTCGCGCACGACGAGAGCGACGAGATCCTGGTCGACGCCGCGATGACGGTCGTGGAAGAGGAGTGCACCCGCGCCCGGGCCGAGCCGCTCGACAGCTCGCTCGTGCGCCGTTGGTTCGAACATCGCAACGACGTCTCGGCACTCGAGCGCAACATCCGGCGCGGGCTCGTCGTCGACACGATGGAGGTCGCTGCGCGCTGGCGCGACTGCGCCACGGTGTTCGAGCAGACGATCGCGGCGATCGAGGGCGTCGCCGGAACGCTCGTCGCGTCGGCCCACCTGTCACACTCGTACGTCGACGGCGCCTGCCTGTACTTCACGTTCGTGGGTGCACCGGCTGCAGAAGCGCGCGACGAGTACTACCGGGCGGCCTGGGACGCCGGTACCCGCGCCGCGCTCGCGGCGGGCGCGGCCCTCAGCCATCACCACGGCATCGGGTTGAACCGTTCCCGCTTTGTGCGCGAGGCGCTCGGCGACGCGTACGAGGTGCTCGCGTCGCTGAAGCAGACCCTCGACCCGCACGGCATCTTGAACCCCGGAAAGCTGGGCCTCCCCGACCCGTTCGGCGACGTCGGCTGGTAACGGTGGCCGTCCTCGTCGTCGACGTCGGCACCAGCTCCGTGCGCAGCTCCGTCGTCGACGACGACGCATCGGTTCGAGCCGAACATGCAATCCCGTTGTTGCCGTCGTCGCCCGCGCCCGGCCTCGTGGAGATCGACCCCGTGGCACTCGCGGACGCGGTGCTCGACAGCGCACGCGCGTCGCTGCAGCGGGGTGGCCCGGTCGACGCGGTCGGTATCGCGAACCAACGCTCCACCACCATCGTGTGGGACCGTGCGACGGGCGTCCCCGTCGGCCCGGGCCTCGGCTGGCAGGATCTGCGCACCGTCGGGCGTTGCCTGGAGCTCCAGGGCGAAGGGATCCGGGTCGCACCGAACGCGTCCGCGACGAAGCTCGAGTACCTCCTCGCCGCGCACGATCCGAACCACGAGCGCGACCTCTGCTTCGGCACGGTCGACACGTGGGTGGCCTGGACGCTGTCACGCGGCGCGTTGCACGTCACCGACGCGAGCAACGCGGCCATCACCGGGCTGTTGCGCGCCGACGCGTCGGGATGGTCCGACGACGTGCTCGCGGCGCTACGTGTCGACGAAGCGGTGCTGCCGCGGGTGGTCGACTCGAGCGGCATGGTCGGTGAGGCGACCGCGCTGGCGGGTTCGCCGCCCATCGCGTCCCTCGTCGGCGACCAGCAGGCATCGCTGATCGGCCAGGGCTGCGTGCGGCCGACGGCCACGAAGATCACCTTCGGCACCGGTGCGATGCTCGACGTGTGTCTCGCCGAGCGCCCGCCGTACGCGACGCGCGGTCGCGCGGGCACGTTCCCGATCGTGGCATGGCGCCGCGACGGACGCGACACCTGGGGCACCGAAGCGATCATGCTCACCGCCGGAAGCAACGTCGAGTGGCTTCGCGACGACCTCGGCTTGATCGCGACCGCGGCCGAGTCCGACGAGGTCGCGTCCCGCTGCGCCGACTCGGCCGGTGTGTGGTTCGTGCCGGCGCTGCTGGGTCTGGGCGCGCCGTACTGGGACCATGGAGCTCGGGCGACGTTGCTGGGCCTGACGCGCGGCAGCGGCCGGCCCGAGATCGTGCGGGCCGTGCTCGAGGGCATCGCCCATCGCGGCGCGGACCTCGTCGAGGCGGCCGAGCATGACGCGAATGTCACTATCGAGACCCTGCGCGTGGACGGCGGCATGAGCGCCAACGCCACGTTCGTGCAGGCCCTCGCGGACGCGACGCAACGCAGCGTCGAGGTCTCGCCGGTGCTCGAGGCCACGACGCGCGGCGCCGCGTTCCTGGCCGGTCTCGCGACGGGCGCATGGCGCGACGAGGACGAGATCGCACGTTCATGGAAGCCCCGGGCTCGGGTAGAGCCCGCACGTGCACTGGACCGTGACCGTTGGCGCCTCGCCTGCGAGCGCGCCGCGCGCTGGATCCCTGAGTTGTCGTCGATCGACTTCTGATTCGCCGTTCCCTAGCATCAAGCCATGGAAATCGCCGCGCTCGTAGAAGACGTTCTCGGGTCGGAGCTGCCTGTCGGGGTCCGCGCCTACGACGGCAGCGCGGCCGGCCCGGAGGACGCTCCGGCGACGCTCGTGGTGCGATCACCCGACGCGATCCGGCGCATCCTCACCGCGCCGGGAGAGCTCGGCTTCGGACGGGCATACGTGGCGGGCGACCTCGAGATCGAGGGTGACATCTTCACCGCGCTCGACCTGCGTCACCGTATGCCGGGGGCGAAGCTCGAGCCGAGGCACTGGCTCGGGTTGCTGCGTCTGCTCGGCGTCGCCGGCATCAGGTGGGTGCGGCCGCCCGCAGAAGAGGCCCGGCTACACGGTCGTATCCACAGCAAGGCCCGCGACGCGGCGGCGATCTCGCACCACTACGACGTGTCGAACGAGTTCTACCGCATGGTGCTCGGTCCGTCGCTCACGTATTCGTGTGCGGTGTGGCAGTCGCCCGACGTAGGGCTCGACGCCGCGCAAGAAGCCAAGCACGAGCTGATCTCGCGCAAGCTGGGGCTCGAGCCGGGTATGCGGCTGCTCGACGTGGGGTGCGGCTGGGGTTCGCTCGTGCTGCACGCGGCGCAGCACCACGGCGTTCGGGCCGTCGGCGTCACCTTGTCCCGCCGGCAGGCCGAGCTCGCTTCGAAGCGGATCGCCGAGGCGGGGCTCACCGAACGCGTCGAGGTGCGCCTGCAGGACTACCGCGACGTCGATGACGGCCCGTACGACGCGATCAGCTCGGTGGGGATGTTCGAGCACGTCGGCCTGTCACAGCTCAGGGTGTACTTCGACCGGCTCTACGCGCTGCTCGCACCGGGCGGCCGGCTCCTCAACCACGCGATCAGCCGCCCGAACGACCGCGCGAAACCGCGCATCTCGCCGCGGGGATTCGTCGGCCGTTATGTGTTTCCCGACGGCGAGCTCCACGAGGTCGGGTCCGTGATCACGACGTTGCAGCACAGCGGCTTCGAGGCCCGGCACATGGAGAGCCTGCGCGAGCACTACGCGCTCACACTGCGGGCATGGGTCGCGAATCTCGAGCGCAACTGGGAGGCGGCCGTGCGCGAGGTGGGCGCGCCGCGGGCTCGAGTGTGGCGGCTCTACATGGCCGGTTCCGCGCTGAACTTCGAGACCAACGACAACCAGGTGCACCAGGTGCTCGGGGTCAAGCCCGACCGCGCGCGCAGTGGCCTGCCGTTGCGCCCGCGCTTCGAGTAGCTCGCGCGCGGCTCGTTACGCCGGCTCGAGCGTCGGGTGGTCGAGCTCGTCGAGCTGGCGCGCGAGCTGGAGGTGCAGCGCCGCCGAACCGGCCGCGATCAACGACGTCAGGCGCGCCCGCGCGCCGAGACCGCGGGTCAGCAGGTGCACCACGGCATCGCCGAGGTCGGCCACGCCCGCCATGCCGACCCAGCCCTGTGGGAAACGACCCTCGCGCACCGACATCTCCATGCCCGCGCCGAGGATCGCGTCGCGGACTCCCGCGACGCGTGCGAACAGTCGCGCCGAGCTCGTGCGCGCGCTCACACCCACGATGGGCGCAGCGAGACGCGGCGCGATCGCGAGTGTCAGTCCGAGCACCAGCCGGCTGCGCCCGAGCATGCGCGTGAGCTGTTTCGGATCGGTGGTGTCGATCTGCATCATCCGTCCTCCGTCGTCGGGACCACGTGCGCGGTCCAACCCACACCTGTCGACTCCCC
>JAMXLJ010000023.1 GCA_024281095.1 Acidimicrobiia bacterium
GCGCGTCTCGGGTGGGAGCTCGCAACCGCAACCGCTACTCCGTTCGAGCTCTCCTACCGGATCCGGCGCAGCGACGGTGTGTTCCGGTGGCATGCCTTCCGGGCGCTTCCCATGCGGGGCGGCCACGATGAGGTGACCAAGTGGATCGGCACCGCCGACGACTTCGACGCCGCCGTCGTACCGGGCGATGAGTCCGCGCGCATCGAGCGGCAGACCGCCGAGTTGCGTTCGCTCCTCGAGGCCATCCAGCCGCCGGGCGACCCCGGGTTCGGTTTCGTGGAACCCGAGGTTCTCCGGGCCCGGGTCGAAGCGGCGCTCACCCTGATCGCCCGGGCGTCGGCCGCGCCCACGTCGGTCCCGGGACACGCTCACCCGGCGCGGCCCGCTGCCGACATCGACGCCCTGGGCCCCCGCGAAGCGGCGGTCGTGCGACTTGTCGCTGCGGGCTACACGAATGCGGAAATGGCGAACCGCCTCGGCATCTCGCTGCGCAGCATCGAAGCGAGTCGGTCGAACCTCCGCCGGAAGCTCGGCGTGCAGACGCGCGCACAGCTGGTCCGGTTCGCCTACGAAGCCGGCCTCATCGACCGCAACCAGTAAGCGCGATCGTCGCGACGGATTGCATCGTCCGACGAGAACGCCCGGGTGGCGGTCGCACGCTCGTGGCGCGTCACTGCGTGTCGGTGTGCACGTCGAGATATGCCGAGAGTGCGTGGCGTACGACCTCGAGCTCCTCGCGACCTACCAGGGCGGCCCATTCGTCTTCGACGGGCTTTCGCCGGCGCCGGCTGGCCGCGAGCTTCTTCGTCCCCTTGTCCGTCAAGAGCAGCACGCGGGCGCGCCCGTCGCTCGGGTGTGGTGCCCGGCGGACGATCCCTTCGTGCTCGAGCGCGGACACCACTTCCGAGGCCGACTGCTTCGTGATGTTCAGATGACGCCCCAGCTCGACCGTCGTGACGTCGTCGCGTCCGGCCATGTAACGGGCCGCGAGACCGTGGACGACGGTGAGCGGGTGCGACTCCTCGTGCGGCGTCTCGGCGCGGAGTCGATCGACGATCGCCTTCGCCGTGCGGACGAGCAGGATCAGCAGATCGTCCTCGTCATCGGCGGCGTCGGGGGAGCGGACCGCGGTGCGGCGGTGCGTGCTCACGGTTGCGACTATAGTCAGGGATCCTGACCATCTTCGTGACCCGGGCCGTCCCCCCGGCCCGGGTCGCGTCCCGAAAGGTCGCATTCGCATGACCCCCGCCGAGGCGCCGGCGTCCGACGCGCGCATCTACGCGCGCCGCTGGTGGACGCTGGCCGTGCTGTGCCTGAGTCTGCTCATCGTCTTCGTCGGCAACTCGAGCCTCAACGTCGCGATCCCGACGCTGTCCCGGGTCTTGAACGCCTCGACCTCGCAGCTCCAGTGGGTGATCGCGGCCTACTCCCTCGTCTTCGCGGGCCTGCTGTTCCTCACCGGCGCGTTGGGCGACCGATACGGGCGCAAGGGCGCACTGCAACTCGGTCTCGTCGTCTACCTCGCCGCGTGCGTGCTCGCGACCGCGTCCACGGCGATGTGGCAGCTGATCGCGTGCCGCGCCGTGATGGGCGTCGGCGCCGCGTGCATCATGCCGTCCACGCTGTCGATCCTCGTCAACGTGTTCCCACCCGAGGAACGCACCAAGGCGATCGCGATCTGGGCGAGCGTCACCGGTGCCGCCGGCGCGATCGGGCCCGTCGCGAGCGGATGGCTCCTCGGTCACTTCTGGTACGGGTCGGTCTTCCTCGTGAACGTACCGATCCTGCTCGTCGCGTTGGTCGCCGGATGGTTCCTCGTCCCGAAGTCGCGCGACGCCGAGGAAGGACGGCTCGACCCGGTTGGCGCGCTGCTCTCCGTCGTCGGGATGAGCTCGCTCGTGTACGGGTTGATCCAAGGCCCGGAGGTCGGCTGGCGCAGCCCGACGACACTGAGCGCGTTCGCGGTTGCGGCTGTCGCGCTGATCGTCTTCGTCTCGTGGGAACTGCGTGTCGACGATCCGATGCTCGACATGCGCTTCTTCCGCAACCCTGCGTTCAGCACCGGCACGGGCGGCATGGTGCTGATCTTCATGTCGATGTTCGGGGTGATGTTCCTCATCACCCAGTACTTCCAACTCATTCTCGGGTATTCACCGCTCGGCGCGGCGCTGCGATTGCTGCCGATGGCGCCGATCATGATCCTCGTGGCCCCGATGACGCCGCGGCTGAGCGCGCGTTTCGGCGCCAACCGCGTCGTGGCCGGGGGAATGGTCGCGATCGCCGGCGGGCTCCTGATGTTCCGCGCGCTCTCGCCGCACACGCCGTACTGGTACGTGCTGATCTCGATCGTGCCGCTCGTCAGCGGCATGGCACTGTCGATGTCACCGATGACGGCATCGATCATGTCGGCGGTGCCGGCCCGGCGGGCCGGCGCCGGGTCCGCGACCAACGACGCGACGCGCGAGCTCGGAGCCGCGCTCGGCATCGCCGTGATGGGCAGCCTCGCGGCGTCGCGTTACAGCGCGAGCCTCACGTCCGTCACCCGCACCATGCGCGGCGCGGTACAGCGGCAGGCGGCCCGTTCACTGGCCGACGCATTGGCCGCGGCGGCGAAGCTCGGAGGTCCGGCCGGACGCGCGCTCGGCACGGGCGCGCAACGTGCGTTCATCAACGGCATCGACCTGGCTGTCACGGTCGGCGCCGGGCTCGCGTTGATCGCCGCGGTCGTCGTGATCCGGTCGCTGCCCCGTGAGGCCGCGCACGGCACTGCGGTCGGCGACCCAGTCGCCGCCGTCGAGACGACCGCCGAGCTCGGACTCGCGGGTGTGGAACCGGCCTTCGCCTCCGACGGCGGGTCCGAGAGTTAGACAACCCGACGCTGGCGGGTGCGCCGGTAGCGGATGTCGAATCGCCGCAGCTTCGCGTTGTAGTCGTTGACGAGCTTGTTGCGCTTCGCGGGGTCGGTCTCGACCGCGAGCGCGGCGTCGAGGTCGGCCTCGAGCGCGTCGATCTTCTCGGCCGTCGTCTTCCGCCGGCTCGGGGCCCGCTGCGGACGGTCCGCCGGTGACCCGAGCAGTGGAGCCCATCCCGGGTCGACGGATCGCGTCGACGTGTCCTCGGGGATGTCCAGCTGGCGCCGCAGGACGTACTGATCCGACGCCTTGTTGACGTGCACGGCCACCACGTCGAGACCCTTCAGGCACGCGTCGACGCACCGGCGGTCGGTGCAGTAGTCGTAGCCGAGCTCCACCCGCTCTGCGGGAAGCGGCTTCGCACAGTTCTTGCATTGCATCCCGGTTCGCAGGCCTCCTTTGTCGTTCGGGCCAATTGCGAACCGGTCGAGCTTCGCCGTTATTCCGGAGGCACTCGAGCGGGCGGGAGGAGGGGCGACTGGAAGCGCCGCGACCGGCGGGCTACGGGCCGGTGGCCTGGGCGAGCTTGTTCGCGAACTCCTCGTCGAACCAGATCCGGTTCTGCGAGTCGACCTTGAGGCCGTCGTGAGGGTGCGAGCCCGGGCTGTTGGAGAACGAAAAGTTCCCGCCGCCTACCGGGAAAGAGCCGAACGTGTTCTGGAGTGAGTCGTCGAGCCAGATCAGCCCCCGATCGTCGACCCCGATTCCCGACGTATGGGACCCGCAACTGCTGCACCCGGGCGTGTAGTGGTACTCGGTGACCCCGCTGTTCGTGCCGGGTACGGCCGCCGACACGTCGAGTTTGGCGATCGCGGTCGCAAATCCTTCCGACCACCACACGTTCCCCGAGTGATCGATCGCGACGAGGTGCGGTGTGAGCCCGGTCCCCGCGGTCGGCGTGTTGCGGATCTTGTACTCGAGGAGGACACCGAGGCTGGTGTATTCACCGATGAGCGCGACCGCGTCGTTGTTCTCTGTGAACCACACGTTGTTGGATCCGTCGACGGCGATGCCGTACGGATTGCTGTTGCCCGCGGGCGTCGACACCTCGTGGAACTGTGTCGTCGACGGGTCGAAGGAGCCGATCTTGTTCACGTAGTGCTCGGTGAACCAGATCAACCCGTTGCTGTCGATCGTGAGATCCCAGGGGCCCCCGCCCGACGTGGGTATCGCCCATTTGGTCACCGACGTCGTGGCGGGGTCGTAGCGACCGATCGAATTGGTGACCGGCATGGTGAACCACACCTTGCCGGCTGCGTCGACCGCGACGAACAGCGGCTGACCGTATCCCGCAGGAAGCGAAACCGTCGTGGCCCACGTGTGCGAGGCCGGGTCGAAGAGACCCAGCTTTCCGGGCGGCGTCGATGACGAGCACGTCGGTGCGGGATCGCAGCCCGGGAGCGCGACCCATACGCGTCCGGCGCCGTCGAACGTGGTGCCCCACGGATCGACCCCGGGCGCGGCGTAGTCGGTCACGCTCACGCACCCGGCGCAGAGCGCGAGGACGACAGCGATGGCAATCGTTCCCAGCCATCGGCGCGATGGCGAGACGGCAATGCCGTGAGGTCGGATCATGGCCCACCCGGACCAATCGTCGGTTCCCAGAGTCCCTCGTTGCGAGCGAGGCTTGACGTTGCGAGGGTCGACACCAGCGACCCCTGAGCCCGCCCGATTTTTACCGTTAGCGACATGTCTGTCCACTCATTTTCGGGCCGTCGCAGTCGGTTTTTTCGTCCCGTCGGGCAGCGGGTCAACCAGGAGAAAGCCCCTTCCGGATGGCACGCCACGCGGCCGGCGTCAGCGCATAGTTGTCGACCGCGTCGGACGAGAGCGCGCGCCAGACCGCGGGATGCACGAGGTTTGCCAGCGCAGCGGCGGCAACCGGGACGGCGGCGCGCGCGTCACCGC